>CAZPWO010000001.1:0-1769 GCA_964590525.1 uncultured Herbinix sp.
GAATCAATATTCCATGAAATGAATTTCATAAGCCTTCCTCCTTGTGTAATCTGTATTTGTAAATTTAAGTGTTTACCATATAATTAATTACTGCATATCAAGCTCCACACGAAATGGATGTCCTTTAAACTCATGTAATTCGCTGATTTTAACGTTTCCTATTTGTACTTCCTGCTCGTTGTTCCATAATGAACACAATTCCTTTGATTTCTTCATCTTCTCATGCCTCCTTAATTTTAGGTGCCACATAAAAGCTGGAAAAAAAAGAAGATTTCCTTTTTCACTCCTCGTGGGTCAGTTTTTTAAAACTGCATATACCTCACAAAGTGCCTAAAACTAAGGATTTCTATGAATTCACCCTTTGTAGACAACAGACGGTCTCCACATGTACCGAATGGCTAAACTGATCCACCGGCCTTACCTTCTCTAATTTATAATCCTTCTCACACAGATATTTCAAATCCCTTGCCAAGGTTGCCGGGTCACAAGATACATAAACCACTTTCTTTGGTGCCATGGCTAGAATTGTATCTAATAGACTTTGCTCACAACCCTTCCTTGGAGGGTCTACAATAATAACATCTGCATGAATATTTTCCTCTTTATATTTCCTAGGCATAACTTCTTCCGCTGCCCCAAGAAAGAATTCTGCATTACTAATATCATTGATTTCAGCATTAGTTTTTGCATCCGCTACCGCTTGTGGTATTATCTCAACTCCATAAACCTTTTTTGCCTTGTCTGCAAGATAAAGTGATATGGTTCCAATACCACAATAAAGATCCCATACTACTTCATCACCTCTTAAGCCTGCATATTCCAAAGCAGTATCATACAATTTTTTAGTCTGAATAGGATTCACCTGAAAGAAGGATAGGGGCGATATATTGTACTTAACATCACCTATATAATCTGTAATATAAGTTTCTCCCCATACAGGAATCACCTGTTCACCACGGATAACATTAATCTTTAAATCATTTACGTTAAAACAGATACTCTTCATACCCTTAATCTTTCTAAGCCCTTCAACCAACTTATCCTTATGTGGCAAGTCCTTACCATTAATAACAAGGCAAACCATTACTTCTCCTGTTACATATCCTACCCTTGTTAGAATATGACGAAGAAGTCCTCTATGATTAACCTCATCATAAGGCTCTATATTATATTCCTCTATAAATTCTCTCATAAATTTAATAATATCCACATTAACCTTAGCCCCAATATAACAATGGTCAGTATCAACAATAGAATGGCTTCCTACTTCATAAAAGCCTATCTCCACCTTGCCATCCCTCCCTCTTGCTACCGGGAACTGTGATTTATTACGATAATAATAAGGCTCTTCCATCCTCAATATAGGCTCCATCCTAACATCCTCAAAACCACCTATCCTAGTTAGACAATTAAGAACCTTATCCTCTTTATACTCCAACTGCTTTTCATAATCCAGTTGCATAAGCTGACAGCCACCACATTTATCAGCAATAGGACACCTAGGCTCTACCCTATACTCAGAAGGCTCTACAACCTTAACCAGCCTTGCAAAACCATAATTCTTATTAGTCTTAGTAACCTTAACCTCCACCCTATCCCCAAGCACAGTATTAGAAACAAACAAAGTATACCCTCTATACCTTCCAATACCCTCTCCCTTAGTCCCAATATCCTCAATCACAAGCTCAACCACATCATTCTTCCTAACAACCTTCTTCAAACCATCCACCACACAATCTCATCCTAAAAACTCCACCAACAAGAAACAA
>CAZPWO010000001.1:1869-59673 GCA_964590525.1 uncultured Herbinix sp.
CTTCAAACCATCCACCACACAATCTCATCCTAAAAACTCCACCAACAAGAAACAAAACAACCAATACCCTCCACAACCTCAACAACCTACAAACAGGAACAATACAAATAATACTTTTTACAACCTCAACAACCTACAAACAGGAACAATACAAATAATACTTTTTACAACTATTTGAAGCCGTCAGTCCTTAGGCTGTGTCCTCTACAGCCTTAGTACTGCTACAGCTTCAACTAAGCGAAAGCGGGTTGTAAAAAGAATTATTCGTATTGTTCCGCCCCACCTGCAAAAACCAGTTGTAAAAAGATTATTCGTATTGTTCCGCCCCACCTGCAAAAACCAGTTGTAAAAAGTATTATTCGTATTGTTCCGTCCCCCCACCTGCAAAAACCAGTTGTAAAAAGATTTACTCCTTACTACTCCTCATTATATTAGTCTCAAACATTCTCTGATACCCTATCCACTTCATATCATCATCTGCACTATTAAGTAACTCCGTCATTGTCTGCAATTTCGCATCAGTATTATCAGCATAATGCAGGGCTAAAGCCTCTATTGTTGACGGTTTTTTAGGCGAACCATATGCCAACTCACCGTGATGGGCAAGAATACAGTGCATAAGTTCCTTAGCCAACATATCAGGGAAAGCAGGCACACCCTTAACATATTCATTAATCATATTAGTTCCTATAAATATATGACCTAACAATTGACCATCATCAGTATAATCATTACTAGGGAAGCTAGAGAGTTCCACCATCTTACCTACATCATGAAATAAGGCTGCAGCAATTAACAAATCTCTATTAATAATAGGATAATTTGCTCCATAATAATCGCATAACTTAGCCACACTTAAGGTATGCTCCAATAATCCTCCAACAAAACTGTGGTGAACAGTTTTTGCCGCTGAATGGCCTTTAAACTTTTTAACAAAATCCATATCATTTATAAAGAAATGTTCCAAAAGAGCCTTTAAATTCGGCTCCTTAACTGTTCCAATTATATTAGTAATCTCACCATACATCTCGTCTATGTTTTTATCTGAAACAGGAAGAAAATCTTCTGGATAATATTCACCTTCCTGAGCCTTGTATATCCTAGTAATATTTAATTGTAGCGCACCTTGAAAACTTGTTACCCCCGCATCTATATGTACGAAGTCCATAGCCTCAAATTGCCCTACTCCACTTGAAAAGTCCCAGATCTTCCCGTCTATGGTACCTGTTTTATCTTGCAAAATCATTGAGCCATATTCTTTCCCTGTTCTAGCTCTTAATGTCTGTTTAGTCTTACACAGATAAACTCCATTCCTTATAATATCTCCTTCTTGTAACTCCTGAATATATGTCATTCTTCTACCCTTTCTAACCTATTAATATTTAACTTACAAAAATATTATACCCTAACTATAAATTTATATAAAGCAAAATCAATGATGAAATCAAAACCCTTATATATAAATAAAAAACAGCTGTTACAAATGTCCTTATAATGACAGTTAAAACAGCTGTTATATATTTGAATAAAATCAATATTAATTCTTTTGCCCTAAAGTTATCTTAAAATCCATCTCCCTATTATATGCGGAGGTTCTAATTACCTTAACCAAAACCTGGTCTCCAGCCTTATATTCATTTAAGATATCATTGTAACTATTAATGTTAAAAACCTCTTTTTCATTTATGAGCATAATAATATCTCCACTTTTCAAACCACCATCAGATGCTGGAGAGTTGGATATAACCTCACTAACATAGACCCCTCTTTTAACATCGTAATCTTCTCTGGCGGCATCTGTTAATTCATATATCACAGCACCCATATAAATACGCGGTTCATTGTTTGCCAACTTTTGCAATATAGACTTTAATCTAGAAATTCCAATTGCAGTATTAACATTATCATTCACATCACCTGTCTGAATACGGGTTATGACACCGACAATTTTTCCTTCCAAATTAACAATAACTCCATCAGAATTCTCATTATCAACAACACTTGTATTAAATAACTCAATTCTATTATCTATGGTACTAAGATAGCTAACCTTACTGGTTATATGGCCAATTTCCAGGGCCCCGTAATAACCATTGGGATTTCCCAGTGCGATTATAGGTGTTCCAACAGTTGTACTATAGGATTCTCCTAGCTGAGCTACTTTCAAATTATTGTAATATATTGAGGGAATACCTTTTATCATAACATTCAAAATTGCAATATTAAGTTCCTCATCATAGTCTAGTAGTTTTGCATCAACCATAACTTGATCTGAAAATACCAACTGCACTCTACTTGCAGAGTTAATCCTGTCATAACTAACTAAAATCGCCAACTCACCATTAAGGTCTGCAATTATGACTCCACTGGTAGCCTTTCGAATCTCAGAAGAATTGCCAAACAAATCTTTACCATCTTTTATACTATCTATTTTAACAATAGATTTATTTGCTTCGTAACCAATCTTGCGAATGTCTTCATATATACTGATTAGGTCTTCAGCTTTAGCATCAATCTTTTTTTCCACAACTGTGCCTTCATTCCCTGAACTATTAGGACCTGCCGAGTTACCCGTATTCTGACCGTGACTTGGCGACTGTGGTTTTAAACCTTCTTTATTCTCTTGACCTTCATCTATAAGATCATCTTCTGGATATTCACTGGGGAAAATTATAGGTTTTCTATTATCTTCCTCTTTATTTAAACGTTTATAAAATCTTGGTTCAGTAACGGAAAAAGTAATTGCTGCAACCAAACCAAAAATAATTGCCATAAAAACAGTCATTAAAAATGGTTTAAACCATTTTTTGAATTTTCTTCCCCTTTTTGGAACTACTTGTTTTTTAATATATTCAAATTCTCTTTTATCTTTCCCTGGATCTGTCATAAGTTTCTCCTTATTTAGATTTAAATGAATCTGAAGTCATAATATATCAATAAGTTTATCATTTACTTATGAACATCTTATGAATTATTTGTTAACAAAAATTTTATGTTATAATACATAGTATAACATTTTAAATGCTTGATTTTCCTATGACATAAGGTAAAATAGAGACATAACAATAAATTTAACAATTCCCTTATCTGTTTGCAATATTTAACACTTGTAGAAAGGCTTGAGAAATATGAACAATAAAGCATTAAAAACATTAGAGTATGATAAAATAATAGATAAACTTTCCGCTTTAACTAGTACCAGTCAGGGAAAAGAACTTTGTTTAAATCTTTTACCCCTAACAGATATTAATTATATTCAAAAGGCTCAAGAAGAAACCTCTGATGCCCTAACACGCCTGTATCGTAAGGGTAGTATTTCATTTTCAGGTGTTCATGATATAAGACCTTCTACTATGAGATTAAAGGTTGGTTCCACCCTTGGAGCTGGGGAGCTTTTGCGTATTAGTACTACTTTAGATACTACTTTGCGAGCAAAGGCCTATGGCGGATATTCTGCTAAGGATGATGAAGCAGACGAGCCCATTGAGGATTCTTTAACTGATTTTTTCTCCAATTTACAACCATTAACTCCTCTGAATAACGAAATTAAACGCTGTATTATATCTGAGGAAGAGATTGCAGACGATGCAAGTCCAGAGTTAAAGAATATACGTCGAAATATCAAACATACCAATGAACGAATCCAAAGAGATATTTCATCCATTTTACATTCCTCAAGAAACATGTTACAAGAGGAAATTGTTACAACAAGAAATGGCCGCTATTGTCTACCTGTCAAATCAGAATATAAAAACAGGTTTCAAGGGATGATTCATGATCAATCAGCTACAGGAGCAACCATATTTGTTGAACCAATAGCTATTGTCAAATTAAATAATGAATTAAAAGAATTGGCAATCAGTGAACAAAAAGCAATTGAGAAGATTCTTGCTTCTCTATCTAATATAACCGGTGAGCATATAGAAAGTCTTATTTACAACTTTAACAGTCTGTCACAACTGGACTTCATATTCTCCAAGGCAAAGCTAGCCAAAGAGATGAAGGCTAGCAAACCGGAATTTAACCAAGAAGGAATTATAAACTTAAAAAAAGCCAGGCATCCACTAATTGATGCCAAAGAGGTTGTTCCCATTGACGCAAGAATTGGACAAGACTTTACCATGCTAATAATAACAGGTCCAAACACAGGTGGGAAAACAGTATCCTTAAAAACCATTGGCTTGTTAACCTTAATGGGTCAATCTGGCTTACACATACCAGCATTTGATAATTCTCAGTTATCAGTTTTTAAAGAAGTTTATGCTGATATAGGTGATGAACAGAGCATTGAACAAAGCCTTAGTACTTTTTCATCACATATGACCAATATCGTCTCCATACTAGATAAAGCCGATGAAGACTCCCTAGTTCTCTTTGACGAGTTAGGAGCTGGCACCGACCCAACTGAAGGCGCTGCCTTGGCTATGGCAATCTTAAATTATCTCCATCAGAGAAGAATTCCAACTTTGGCAACAACCCATTATAGTGAACTTAAGATTTATGCCCTCTCTACAGAAGGAGTAATGAATGCTTCCTGTGAATTTGACGTAGAAACCCTCAGCCCAACATACCGTTTATTAATTGGTATACCTGGTAAGAGTAATGCATTTGCCATATCAAACAAACTAGGTCTTCCTGATTATATAATTAATGAAGCTAAAAATCTTATGGGACAGCAAGACCAGAGCTTTGAAGACCTAATCAGTGAACTAGATGCTAATAGGGTAACTATAGAAAAAGAAAGAGAAGAAATCAGCAAATACAAAGAAGAAATCCAAAGGCTAGAGAAAAACCTTGCTAAGAAAGAAGAAAACCTTGAAAATAACAGAAACCGCATTCTTAGGGAAGCTAAAGAAAAGGCCAATGCCTTACTTACAGATGCTAAGGATTTTGCTGATAATAGTATAAGAAATTATAATAAATGGCTTCAAGACGGAGGCAACATCAAGGATATGGAGCTAGAACGTAGTCAATTAAGAGACCTTATAAACAAGAATCAGGATGGCCTAGGTAAGAGGACTAGGGAAAAGCCTACTAATAATAAACTTGCTTCTAAAGAAATAGAGGTTGGTGACCTTGTTAATGTTCTTAGTCTAGGCCTAGATGGGACTGTCAACTCCCTTCCTAATTCCAAAGGTGAAGTGGATGTACAAATGGGGGCTTTAAACTCTTGGATTAACATAAAAGACCTGCAATTGTTGGAAAAAAAGTCAGAGGCTTTGAATTTACAAAAAGCTAAAGGTGGTAAGGTAAAGAAGATAAAATTATCAAAGGCATTAACCATACACCCTGAGATTAACCTAATAGGTAAAACTGTAGATGAAGCCTTACCGGCATTGGACAAATATTTAGATGATGCATACCTGGCTAACATAGGAAAAGTAACTATAATCCATGGTAGAGGCACTGGCGCATTAAGAAATGCTATTCATTCTTATTTAAAGAAAGTCAAATACGTTAAATCTTATTACACAGAAGGAAATGAAGGGGCCACAATAGTTGAATTTTAAACCAAACATATAATTTGAAAGGGGATTGCACCATGACTAAACAGAGAGTTTTAATTGTAGATGATGATGAAAATATAGCAGAATTGATTTCTTTATATTTAACAAAAGAATGCCTTGATACCCTTGTTGTTTATGATGGAGAATCAGCCATTGAAAGTTTTAACGATTATGATCCGAACCTTGTTCTTCTTGATATTATGCTTCCAGGTGTGGATGGATACGAGGTATGTAGGCAGATTCGTAAAAATTCAAATGTGCCTATTATTATGCTGTCAGCAAAGGGAGAAACATTTGATAAAGTTCTAGGGCTAGAACTTGGAGCTGATGATTATATTATTAAACCTTTTGATTCTAAAGAATTGGTAGCCCGAGTTAGAGCCGTCCTTAGAAGATTTAACCCTGATCCAGTCAGGGATAAGACATCACGTGGGGAATATGTATCCTATACTGACCTGATAATTAATTTGAGTAATTATTCCGTGCAGTATAGGGGGGAAAAGGTTGAAATGCCACCAAAAGAACTGGAATTAATATATTTTCTAGCTTCTAACCCAAACCAAGTCTTTACCCGGGAACAACTTTTAGACCAAATCTGGGGCTATGAATACTTTGGAGATACAAGAACAGTGGATGTTCACATTAAAAGAATTAGAGAAAAATTAGGTGATGAGAATAATAATTGGAAAATTGCAACTGTATGGGGAATAGGCTATAAATTCGAATCCAGTCTTGTAAAATAATCCCTATCACTCTGTTGAGAGGAAGGAGTCACATACTGTATTATGAAGAGTACACTTGCCACTAGATTATTTATTTGTTTTTTACTATCCATATTATCAATCTTTTTGCTCTTTAATACATATGGTATGGATTACCTTTCTAAGCGATTAACAAGACAAAAAGAAGAACAACTTTCCCAGGAGGCTAATTTGATTGCCTCTGAATATTTTGATAATTTTTACGATGATATTTATCAAGCTGATTATTTAAATGCAATACTAAAGTCTCTAGAAAAATACCTTGGTATCCGCACATGGATCGTCAATCCCTCAGGTGAAATTATTGCTAACTCATCCTATGGAAGTTCCTGGGAAGAAGTTAATATTAATGAGTTAGATCCTGACTTTTTAGGAAACACAATTCATCATAATACTCATTTTCCTGGCTTAATCAACGAACCAGCCATAAGCTATATCCATACTGTAACCCATAATTATAGAGTTCGCGGCTATATAGTTCTTCATTCTCAAGAAAGCGATATAACTTCACAGACCTACCTTTACATTGACGCTATAAATATCTGTTTTCTTATATTCCTTATAACATTATTTATAATCTATTTATATATATATTATTTAACCATCCTACCTTTGAAAAATCTAATTCGAGCCGCCAAAGAGTATAGTTCAGGGAATTTCGAATACAAGTTATCACAAAAAGGGCTTAAGGAATTCAGGGATTTAGGTACTGCAATATCATATATGAGTAGTGAACTTAATAAATTAGACGACTATCAGAAAAATTTTGTTGCTAACATATCTCACGATTTCCGCTCTCCCCTTACATCCATAAAAGGTTTTGCTGAAGCTATTTTAGACGGAACAATTCCTAGGGATATGCAAGATAAATATTTGAAAATAATACTATTTGAAACAGAACGTTTAACCAAGCTTACATCCAATCTCTTAGAATTAAATCAATTTGAAGGTAAGGGAAGATTGTTAGATATAATGTCTTTCGATTTGAATCATATCATTAAGCAAACAGCTGAAAGTTTCGAGGGAATATGTAAAAGTAAAAAAATAACCTTAAATTTAGTCTTCTTTGAAGATGAAACCTATGTTGATGCAGATGTGGGGAAAATTCAGCAGGTATTGTATAACTTAATAGACAATGGTCTAAAATTCAGCAATATAAACTCAAGCATTAAAGTTTCTACAGAAGAAAAGGGAGAAAAAATCTTTATCTCCATTAAAGACAATGGTATTGGAATAGCAAAGGATGTTCAGAACAAAATCTGGGAGCGTTTCTATAAGACAGATCCCTCCCGAGGAAAAGACAAAAAAGGCACTGGATTAGGTCTTTCTATTACTAAAGAGATTATCCAAGCCCATAATGAAAACATTAACCTTGTATCAACAGAAGGAGTAGGGACTGAATTTGTCTTCTCCCTTCCTAAGTCTCAAGAATAAGCTAGTATTTGTGAGTCTTCCCTCTGCTTCTAATAAGATAATATAAGTTTTATAGTCCTTTTATTGCTATGTTTATCTCTATCACTTTACCATCTTCATAATTCAAAGGTATAGAAATGTTTTTTGCAAAACTTGTGGAAAAAGACATTGTCCCTTCCCCCAGTGTTGGAGGTGTAATATCAATTGCTATTCCTTTCCTTGAGAAAATAGTGGCCGCATTACCCATAATCATATTACCAAGTTCTGATATTGCACTTCTTGATAATTCATCCATCTGTGTTATAGGCATCATAATCATCTTTGATGCAATATCACATGCAATACTTTCTTCTAAAACCATTATTACCTGCCCACTTCTCTCACCGGTAAATCCAATCATAATTAATAATGTGTCCTCTAGAAAAATTGGTTCCTTAATTGAAGGCTTCCCCAATTTCACATCTATAAAGCACATTTCTTTTAAAATTTTAGTTGAAGCTGATATAAATGGATTGATATGCTCTACATTTATCGTAGACATAAGTACCTCCTTATGCATCATCTCGTGTAAATTACTAGTTTTTTACTTATCCTTATGCCTTATAATAAAGGTCTGAATCTTTTCTAAAGCAATCTTAAGGTCTTCAATAGAATATGCATATGATATTCTAAGATATCCCTCACCACAGTCACCAAAAGCACTACCTGGTACTACTGCAACCTTTTCCTCATATAATAATTTTGTAGCAAATTCATCTGAAGTCATTCCTAAGCTTTTAACACTAGGGAATACATAAAATGCACCACCAGGTTCAAAGCAGTCCAACCCAATCTTACGCAAGGCGTGAACTAAATATCTTCTTCGTTTATCATAAGCATCCTTCATCATATCCACAGATTTGTCTCCATTTTTCAGAGCTTCAATTCCAGCATACTGACTTGTTGTAGGAGCACACATAATTGCAAATTGATGTATTTTTATCATTTGTTCAATAATATGTTCTGGACCCACTGCATAACCAAGTCTCCAGCCTGTCATGGCATGAGATTTTGAAAATCCATTAATAACAATGGTTCGTTCTCTAAGACCAGGAAAAGAAGCTATAGATACATGGTCGCTTCCATATGTAAGCTCAGAATATATTTCATCAGATATAACATATATATCATTGTCGATTATTAGGTCAACAATTTCCTTTAAATCATTGTAATCCATTATTGCACCTGTTGGATTATTTGGGTAAGACAAGATAAGTACCTTTGTCTTGCCAGTTATAGCAGCTTGTAATTGTTCTCTAGTGAGTTTGAATTCATTTTCTCCCTTTAAATCAATTACTACTGGCTTTCCACCTGCAAGAATAGTACAGGGATGATATGATACATAACTTGGTTGTGGAATTATAACTTCATCGCCAGGGTCTACCATAGCTCTTAAGGCAATATCTAAGGCTTCACTACCTCCCACAGTAACCAAGGTTTCTTTAGCATCATTATATTCCAGATTATATTTTCTCTTTAAAAATCTTGTAATTTCCTTTTTTAAATCATTAAGCCCTGCATTAGAAGTGTAAAATGTTTTTCCTTTTTCTAAGGAATATATTCCTTCTTCTCTTATATGCCAAGGGGTATCAAAATCAGGTTCTCCTACTCCAAGTGATATTACATCTTCCATCTCACTTGCTACATCAAAGAACTTACGTATCCCTGAGGGCTTTATATTAACTACACTTTTAGACAGTGGGTTTCTCAAGGGACAATCAACATCCTTTCATCATGCTTACCTTTAACTAAAGGTAGACCATTCTCTTTGTATTTTTTCAATACAAAATGAGTTGAAGTACTTAAAATAGCTTCCATAGGGGCTAATTTAGCTGATACAAAGTTAGCAACCTCTTTCATAGTTTGCCCTTCAATAATTACAGTTAGATCAAATCCACCTGACATCAAATACACCGACTGTACCTCTTCAAACTTATAGATTCTTTCTGCTATTTTGTCAAATCCTAAACCTCTCTGGGGAGCAACTTTTATCTCTATTAAGGCAGTAATTCTCTCACACTTAACTTTATCCCAGTTGATTAAAGTAGGGTAGCCACATATTATATATTCTTCCTCCATCTTCTTTATAAATGAAGTGACTTCCTCTTCTGTAGAACCAAGCATAATAGCCAATTCCTCTGCGGTTAATTTGCTGTTCTTGTTAATGGCCTTAAGAATCTTCTCTCTCATTGAAATTCCCCCTATAATTTTATAATATTAAAGTTTATATCTTTAACACCTTGTAGATTTCATCCCCTTCAGGAGGCACTAGATAACGGCCTTCTTCACCGTTTATAACAAGTCTACCATTACTATCAGTCATAAAACCAATTACAGCTGCCATAATTCCCTCAGCAATAAGCTTTTCCACTAAATAATAAGCCTTGTCACTAATCATTATCATACAACCATTGGACCTTAGCATATATGGGGAGATGTTGTAAAACTCGCATATTTCTACAGTTTCTTGCTTTACTAAAATCTTATGCAAATCAACCTCTAGACCTTCTTTAGTCTCCGCTCCCATCTTCCAAAGAGCAGCAAAGATTCCTCCATCTTCTACAGGATACATGGAAGATACCCCTGCCTTTTTGGCAATTTCCGTTTCACTAGTTAGGGACATGCCTCCCCTCATTCTTTTGGCCTTATCTATAAAGCTTTTATTATATCTTTCTAATAATTCTTTCTCTTTTTCTTCAGCAATTATTGCTGTACCCTCTAGGCCAATCCATCCCGTCATAACAATCTCTTGTCCTGGCATTGCTTGAGCAGAAAATCTATTGGTCCTCATATTCTCCCTCATCCCAATCTTCTTCTAAATGATCGTCCACATCTACCTCTACTGGGATATCTGGGTTTTCTGGAGTCTTATTTTCATCCTTAGGTTTAGGTTCATCTTTTTTATCGTCTTTTTTCTTGTCTTTTTTGTCGTCCTTTTTCTTGTCTTTTTTATCATCATTAGTTACTTCATTACTTACAGGTTCACTATCATCTTTTGGCTCTTCTTCCACTACAGGCTTTGTACCTATGGTAACATAACGAGGGGTGGCATTATAATAACTTTTATTTTCTAAGTTTTCACTAACCTTTTCACCATTTTCATAAACCACTTTATATAATTCTGTAGTATAACCTGTGTGAGCAGATTGTGTAACTCTTCTATAGCCTTCTGGTTGATTTGGATCCTTGGTTATAACTTCTGCAGGTGGGGAAGTTTCCTTGACAACCTTGGTAACATACTCTATTTTCCTATTGTCAGTATCCCTAGTTTCATGTCCCCATAAGTTAAATGTTATCTTTCTTCCCTCTGTGTAAGCCTCTACTAAAATCGGAACATCTGTATTGTTTTTGAATTTTAAATCCTTATAAGTTCCTGCAATGGCAGCATCCCTGGATAAGTCAGCATAGCTAACTGTCATAGAATGAGCCTGCCTTTCAACAATTTCAAGCTCTGCATACAGTATAGCATTATATAAAGTGGTAGTAACCTGACAGGCACCGCCACCAATACTATCAACAACCTTACCTTGTGCATAAGCTCCTGCATTATAATATCCGTTTGACGGAGAAAAAGGGGTTAAATACTCATAAGCAGAAAAAATCTCTCCAGGGTATATAACAACATTATCTATAAGTCTAGCACCATTTGCCAGGTTTGCCGCCCTTCCTTGGGCACTATTTGTATATGTGGTGGAGAATGAGCCTAATAAACTATTACATTGTTCTACAACATCTCTTGTGTATAATGGCTGAGCATCAGACATTATAGCTTCTACAAACAAGTCTGTTCGGGTCCAGTTATTTAAAATATTATCCTTAATTAAATTTACAGTTTCCTCTGCTTCTACTTTGTTACCAATCTCATGATCTGTATAGATAAACCCACTATTTGTTTTTGTAACAGTAGCATTAACTGCTTCAATGTTAAAAGGAGCTACTTTCTCTGCAACAAGTCTTTGGATTTTATCTTCATCTATAGTATATTCAGGAATATATTGATATCCTCCCTGCTCTATATCTTTCAGTTCCTTATATCTCTTAATTAAGTTTCCATCATTACCTATGGCTAATGCATCTTCTATATAATTATGTGCTATCATATCATATCCCAATTCTCCCAAATCGGCATAAACCACATTGTCATTTACCATAATAGCTATACCTTTTTCACGTAAGCCATCAAGCAAATCATCTAAAGCTGCCTCAGCTTCTTTTTTGGTCATTCCACTAACATCAACTTCATCTATAAAAACTCCTTGGCAGATTCTCTCGTTTTCTTCTGCTAAAACAGATGATGTATTTCCTAATATTATAAAAGTAAGAAACACAAGGAATGCTATGGACCTTATTCTTTTTCTTCCCATTAATAATCCTCCTAACTGAATCACTATATATATAAATACATGGTTTGATTGACATTTAATCAATCATTATGTATATTTAAAATATATTAAAGATTCCTATAATGCTTGGAACTAACATAGCTAAAACAACGCAAACTATAATTATCGTAGAAATTATTTTTTTCATCTTCTTATTGTTAAAATTCATTTAATTCACCTCATTCTATGATTTTGCTGTTTATTGGCAGATTGGAGATCACTTTATGAAAATACCTGTGTTATTAATCTTAGTTGTAGTTACTATAAGCTTGATACAATATGCTACCCGAAAAAGTAATCAGGCTATGGAAAATTCTAAAGATATCTTTTGGAATAAAGAAAAAAAAGCCAATATAACTAGGAAAACCGACATTTCTCAACTTAACTATATTATAATACCTGTTGAAAAACTCCCTATGGAAGATCGTGAAATTCCACAGATAGATGAATGGCGGGATACTATAAAAGACCTATCCACTAAAAAGATACTTAATCTAACCGGTATTACTAATACAGAGTTAAAGTTAAATTACGGTGTTGGCAATTTAAATGCTCTGTCCGAATATGATAACAATTATACTATTCTTGCTAGATCCCTTCAAAAATGGGCTAATTCATTATATGATAATGGATTTATCCATGACGCTGTCCAAGTTTTAGAGTTTGCAATATCATCATCTACTGATATTACTAAAAGCTATCATCTTCTAGGCAAAATATATGTTGAACAAGGGGCTAGTCATAAAATCGAAAATCTAATAAGTAAATTAGCCAACATTGACACATCCAACAAAGATCAAATAATGCATGAATTAATACAATTAAGAAAGCCTTGAACATATTATAACCTTCATAATATATACTATTCTAATCTATCTAGCCTATTCTAGCCTATATAGCTTATATTACTGGTTTTATATTATATTCTATGATATTTCAGCCTTAGATTCAAGCCTTTTTATGAATTTTATTGATTTCCTTTAACTACCACTAGCCTGCCTGCCTGCTGGGGCAATAATCCTTCAAAAAGCATTCACCACATCTTGGTTTTCTTGCAACACATATAGTCCTTCCCAAAGTAATAATCTGAATATTATAAAGTGTCCACTGCTTCTGTGGTAATTTTTCCATTAATTCAAACTCTATTTTAACCGGATCCTGCTCATTGGCTAAGCCTAATCGATTTGATACCCTTTTAACATGGGTATCAACAACAATACTAGGAATGTTGAAAATACTTCCTCTAACAACATTAGCTGTCTTTCTTCCAACTCCGGGTAAACTAGTAAGTTCATCTATATCACTTGGTACTTGACCCTCATATTTTTCAATAATAGTCTTTGCACTTGCAATTATATTCTTTGCCTTATTCCTATAAAAACCTGTAGAGTAAACATGTTTTTCTAATTCCTTTTGATCCGCCTGGGCATATTCTTCTATGGTCTTATATCTTTTAAAAAGGGTCTTAGTGACAATGTTTACCCGTTCATCAGTACATTGGGCACTTAAAATTGTTGCCACTAAAAGTTGCCAAGGAGTCTCATGATCCAAAAAATTTTTCATCTTTGTTCCATACTCTTTATTAAGTGCTTGCAAAATCTTCTCTATTCTATTATCTTCGCTCATGCTAACATTATCTTTCACCACAATCATCCTATTCTAAATCTGCTTCTTCTACAATAATAAGCTTTGCCGACTTATCTAAGGGGTCCCTATCACTATAGTCCAATATAATAAGCTGCTCTTGCCCAACAGGCCGTCCTTCTTCTGCAGATGCTAATATATCCGATGAAAACTTTTCAAGCTTTGCAAACTTATGATTGACTCCATGAGTTTCACAAGCCTTTCTTAAATCTTTATATTCCAACTGCTCTGGGGCGTACTCCGGCAATGCCTTTACATTTTCTCGAAGACACAAGTCCAGATATAGGATTTCTCCAAATGTCTTGAGATCATCTCCCTGGCATATTTCTTTATAAAAATCTAGTAAGATATTGAATCTTCGATTTCTAGTGTGTTTGACCTTATCCAGATTGTTCCCTATATAATAATTATTAAGTGCATCATATAAGTGGAAAGCAGTCTCAAATTTATGCTCTAGATAGCTTATAGAATAATTAAATTGGTCACTGTTATAATACACCTCTACCATCTCAGTAATACCTTTTAATTTGATTATATCATCATAAGATAACCATTTGGTAAATAAGACTTCATAAGGTGGTATGTCTTGATAGACAATACCATATTTCTCACTATCTTCCTCAATAGGAGAGCCTTTTAAGACCTTTAAGAAGCCTAATTGAAGTTGATCTGCTTTCATACTATATACATCATTAAAAGACTTTCTAAAGGAGTTTAAGTCCTCATAAGGAAGACCAGCTATCAGATCCAAGTGCTGATGTATGTTTTTATTTTCCTTAATCTTGCCTACATTATCTGCAAGTTTGCGCAAATCCATCTGCCTATTAATAGCCTTTATTGTTCTAGGGTTGGTACTTTGAATACCAATCTCAAATTGAACTTGCCCTGGTCTAAGCTTTCCTAAAAGTTTAATCTCATCATCTGATAATAAATCTGCAGATATTTCAAAATGAAAATTGCTAATCCCATTATCATTCTCCTTAATAAACTTCCAGATTTCCATGGCATGGTCCTTATTACAGTTAAATGTCCTGTCAACAAATTTAACCTGGGGAATATTATGATCCAAAAATATCTTCAATTCCTTTTTAACCAAATCTAAATCCCTTAAGCGAACATTTCTATTAACAGAAGATAGGCAGTAAGAACAAGAAAAAGGACAACCTTTACTGGACTCATAATATATAATCTTGTTTTGTAATTCATCTAAATCTTCATATAAGAAGGGAATGTCACTAAAGTTCAATCCCTCTCTTTGACCTGTAATCTTAATTTGATCATCTTCACCTTCACTTATCAAAAGTGCACTTCTTTTATATGCAAGACCCTTTATTTGAGGCAAGTCATCCCCTGTCCCTTGATAATACTTCACCAGTTCTAAGAAAGTCTGCTCCCCTTCACCAACCATAATACCGTCTAAGTCTTTATGATTATTAAGGCATTCTATTGGGTCATAACTAACCTCTGGTCCACCAAACCATATCTTTACCTTAGGCATGATCTTCTTTAACTGACCAATTATCTCACTAATCATATGGATATTCCATATATAACAAGAAAAACCAATTACATCAGCTTGCTGCTGATAGATTTCTTTAATTATATCATCCATATGGTTGTTGATTGTAAACTCAATCAGATCTATATTATCCTTATATTCTCCTGAAAAAGATCTCAGACTATGAACAGCTGGATTAGTGTGTATATATTTTGTATTCAATGCAACTAATAAAAACTTTTTATTCATAATTACCATTCTTCTCTCTTAATTAAATTTAGATGTAATTTATATTTCTAAATATGATTTTCCTTGCAATATTAATGTTTCCTTAAGCTATAGTTTAACACATATATTCCTTGTCAGCCAGTGACATTTGAGCACAAAAAAAGGACAGCTTACGAACTGTCCTTTTTTGGAGAAGGTATTTCTGTTACTTATGGGGGTGTAGCAAAAACTATATAATGTATTGGGGTTTACATTTAAAATTATAACATGGTTTTCTCAATAAGTCTCCACAAACTTTACAAAAATTATTCATGTTTTTCGTCATCTTGCACAACTTCTTTTTCAAATAAAGCTTCAAATTCCTCTTGACCAATTTTTTCCTTTTCCAACAAAAGCTCTGCAGAAGAATCTAAAACATCTCTGTTTTCTGTAAGAATTCTTTTTGCTTCGTCATAACATTCATTTATAATAGTTCTAACCTCTTCATCAATCTTGCTGGCTACATCTTCACTATGGGCTTTGCTATGTCCAAAATCTCTGCCTATGAACACTTGATCATCATCACTATCATAGTTAACCATTCCTAGACTTTTTGAAAAGCCATAACGGGTTATCATGTCTCTTGCCAGTTTAGTTGCCTGCTTAATATCTTGAGAAGCTCCTGTAGTAACATCATCAAATATAATTTCTTCTGCCACCCGCCCACCAAGCCTTACAATTATCTCTTGTAGCATCTTGCCCTTGGTATAGAACATCTCATCTTTTTCAGGTAGAGGCATAGTATAACCTGCTGCCCCAGTTCCTGTAGGTATGATTGAAACTGTATAGACTGGTCCAACATCTTCTAACAGATGCAATAAGATGGCATGACCTGATTCATGGTAGGCTGTTATCTTTTTATCTTTATCGCTAACAACCTTACTCTTTTTCTCCGCTCCTATTCCAACTCTTATAAATGCTTTTTTAATATCATCATTAATAAGAAAACTTCGTCCTTCTCTAGCAGCGCCAATGGCACCTTCATTCATTAAATTCTCCAGATCAGCTCCTGTAAAACCTGCAGTTGTCTGAGCTATTTGCTTTAAATCCACATCATCACCTAGGGGCTTGCCTTTAGAGTGAACTTTAAGGATTTCTTCACGGCCTTTCACATCTGGACGGCCAACAGTAACTGTTCTATCAAATCTTCCTGGTCTAAGTATAGCTGGATCAAGAATATCCACTCTGTTAGTAGCTGCCATAACAATAATTCCTTCATTTACTCCAAAACCATCCATCTCTACAAGTAGTTGGTTTAGAGTCTGTTCTCTCTCATCATGGCCACCACCCATACCAGTACCTCTACGTCTTGCAACTGCATCTATCTCATCAATAAAAACAATGCATGGGGAATTCTTCTTAGCTTCTGCAAATAAATCTCTTACCCTGGAAGCACCAACGCCTACAAACATTTCAACAAAATCCGAACCAGATATGGAGAAAAAGGGAACCCCCGCTTCTCCTGCAACCGCCTTAGCAAGTAGGGTCTTACCTGTTCCAGGAGGCCCTACAAGAAGAACACCCTTAGGAATTCTAGCACCTACTTCCATATACTTTTTAGGTGACTTGAGGAAATCAACCACTTCCCCTAATTCTTCTTTCTCTTCGTCAAGTCCAGCAACATCTTTGAAAGATGTTTTCTTGTTTTCATCCTTTGTTAGCTTTGCTCTACTCTTTCCAAAATTCATAACCTTGCTGTTACCTCCACCACCAGCAGCCTGACTGCTTATGAAGGAAAAGAACACTATTACAATAATAGCCATTAATAAAAAGGGAAGAATCGTTGTTAAAAACCAGCTAGGTTTTGATATCTTATGAGTGTAGAACTCAACAGCAAATTCTAAGGCATCCTCCTCTATTACTCTGGTGTCAGATACATAGAATTTTTCCTTTACTTCACCTTTTTTTGTTACTACAATCTCTCCTGTATTAACTTCTTCATTTGGATGTATTTCAATGAATGTAATTCGGTCGCTTGATAAATCATCCAGAAACTTATTATAATTATAAGCATCTTTTCCACCCATATTGAAATTATC
The DNA here is from genome assembly GCA_964590525.1 of uncultured Herbinix sp. Classification (GTDB taxonomy): domain Bacteria; phylum Bacillota; class Clostridia; order Lachnospirales; family Lachnospiraceae; genus Mobilitalea. Next base: position 19,420 of record CAZPWO010000001.1, read on the forward strand.
AGACATAAATATAGTTAACAAAACTATTGCCAATATTACCAAATAAAAACCGTATCCCTTCATCTGTTTTCTCACTAATGAACCTCCTTCTTACACAATTATATATATATCTATTTAACATAATCATCATATTTATAATTCTAGAACACCTACATAAGGTAAGTTTCTATATCCTTGTTGATAATCAAGACCATATCCTATGACAAATTCATCAGGTATCTCAAAGCCAACGTATTTTACATAGGCATCAGTTACCCTACGTTCAGGTTTATCAAGGAGGCTACACACACTTATACTGGCCGGCCCTCTTGCTGCTAATATTTCTGACAAGTATGATAAAGTCCTTCCTGAATCAATAATATCTTCTACAATAATAAGGTCTTTTCCACTGACATCTTCATCTAAATCTTTAACTATCTTAACTCTTCCAGAACTAACTGTTTCATCTCCATAACTAGACACGGCCATAAAATCTATGGTAACTGGAACTGTAATCCTCTTCATTAAATCACATGCAAAAAAGATACTTCCTTTTAGAATACAAATAATATGAACACTTCTGCCTTTATAATCTTCAGATATCTGATCAGCAAGCTCTCTTACCCTTTGATTAATACGTTGTTCTGATATTAAAACACTAATATTACCTTCCATAGCTGTTCTCCTTTGCGTCTACCAACTTCATCTCTAAAATTTTTGTCGTTTTCTTATCTACTTTATATCTTTCGCTTATTCGGTTGTCATCACCGATAATCCACATTATATGATTTCCATCAGCCACTAATAATCGCCTGGAACGCTGCTTGGCAGGGACTTTTTTATCTATAAAGTAATCTTTCAACTTCTTCCTACCACCCTGGAGATTGATTTGTATATAATCACCAGTACTCCTTGTTCTAATCTCAACAGTATTTTCTATTCTATCATAATCGAACCACTTAATACAACTGTTTTCCGGAAATGTTTTTTCTTTATCCCTATCAATAACCCTAGTCTCTATGAACTTGTTAAGTGTAGGTAAGAAATTACTCCCTGGTATTTTACTTGCTATAGTTTCTATAGGTCTTAATTGTTTTTCATTCTCCTTGAAAATTAAAATATCCTTATATTCCTTTTCTGCAATAAGGCCACCAGGGAGATCAATCTGCTTACCCACCTGTTTATTAAGCAAATCTAAGACCTGTTCAACATGCTTAGATTCTAAATCCCGCCTGGAACTAGATAAGCTTGCCAAGACTTTCATAATAATCGATTTTTGAATAAATATATGTTCCCTGTTTATTTTACTAATTGATAATAAAAATTTTCCTTGGTCTTCAGTTACAACTTTATCATATGAAATCCTAACCCTTTCATCTGTAAATTCTTTAATCTCCCTTAAGTGAAATCCCGCATTAGAAATATTACCAACAGCATTAGAGTTAATCTCATTATTAGCAAGAGTTAAGATTTGATTGCGAATTTTGTTTCTACTGTAATCATTTTCAAGATTACTTGCATCAATTTTATAAGTAATACTCTTTTTACTTAAATATTCTTCTATTTCATCCCTTGTTGTATTAAGAAGGGGCCGAATTATAAGTGCCTTATCCTTGCCCTTTTTTATCATACGCTTTGGGTCTATTCCTGTTAGTCCATTAATTCCACTCCCACGAAAGAGATTAAATAAGAGGGTCTCAGCATTATCATTTCTATTATGGGCTATGGCAATTTTATTACACTTATATTCTATGCAAGCATTGAAAAAAACATCATACCTAATATTTCTCCCGGCTTCTTCTTCTGATAATTTCTTTTCCCTTGCAATTCTCCTCACATCCCTATAGACACTATGGCAGTCTATACCAATACTCTTACATAGTTCCTTGACAAAAGATTCATCCTCGTCTGCCTGGCTTCCCCTAAGTCCATGATTTACATGTATTGCAATTAGTTTATTAATATCATTGGGAAAACACTCTATTAGGGCATGCAAAAGACAGACAGAATCAGCACCTCCTGATAATCCAACTACAATTCTGTCCCCTTTTTCTATCATTTGATTGTTTTTAACAAAGCTAGTCAACTCTTGTAGCATATTACCCTCACCATCTTTTGAATCTCAACCTTTTCCTTATCTGTATTTGTATTCTAACCTTTTATATTAATTATTTCAACGAGTAACTGAAGATTCATGCCATATGCCCCCTGTAAGAATAGTCATGTCATCCTTTGGCTGATAATTACTCTCTAGCAAAGCAAAGTCTAGAATGCGATTAGCAATCTCTTGCGGGTTATTACTTTTGATTTCCATGATTTTTCGCTCCATGTATGCTTCTTTGTCTTCTTCTTTAATAGAATCCAAAACCCCATCTGTAACCATAATTATAACATCTCCTTCATACAGCTTTTTCATAACAGCATCATAGTCAACGTCTCCAAGCATACCAATTGGTAAGGTAGTGGAACTTATTGTTTCAACCCAGTTCTTCCTCTTAATAAATGTAGTAGCTGCCCCAATTTTAACAAATTCACAAATTCCGGTAAATAAATTTATAAGACACATATCAATGGTTGAAAATATTTGGCTGTCTGCCTTTAATACCATACTGGAGTTAATTAGTTTGATAGCTGTCTCTGCTTTAAAACCAGAATCTATTAATTGTTCAAGCAAGCCCATAACTGTCTCGCTTTCCTCACCAGCCTCCTTACCTGTCCCCATACCATCAGCTAAAGCCATCATAAATTCTCCTGTCTCCATCTTGATTTGAGAAAAATTATCCCCAGAGATATTATCCTTCATAGTTCTGGCCATTCCTGTAAGAAGCTTGTATTTTGGTTTTTCAACAAAGACAAAATGATCAAACTCTCTATCTATTACCGAATTAGATTCCTCCGACACCTTCACCTTAAGGCCCAAGACATCCCCTATAACATTAGCTGCATCCTTAGCTAAAACATAGGGACGCTTCCTTACAGCAGCATCAATATGAATCTCCTTATGCTTATCCTTTCTCTGTATTATAGTAAGATTCTTTGCCACCACATAAGTCCCCCTAAGCCGGTTCAAAATCTTGTTTTCCTGGGCCATAATACTTCCTATGGAACCATATATCTCCCCGTTCATGTCCTTCACAGCCCCAGAGGCTTCCTTAAGTTGTCGAGCAAATACTTCCCGGTTCTCTTTCATCCTGTTATTCCATATACGATTGAGTTTGGCCAACTCAAATCCCCGATTGGTCTCTGCTATAAATTGATCAGCACATATACATATGTCTGTAAAAGCTTCCGGTGCCTCCTCTTTCTTAATCTCACCATTTCTCTTAGCTATTTCAAATATGGAATTTGCCGCTATATAAGTATTGTCAAAATTGTTTTCCCAACAATAAGTACAGTTCTCACAGTTCTTACATAGCTTTTCAGATATTCCTTCAAATATATCATTAATCTCTTCTTTTTTAAAGGTCTTTTGATTTTCTGATATTGTATCAATTACCTTTGACAATTTGGTAAATGAATCTGAAATGCTTTCTATCCTACTATTAGCAATCTTCTTCAAGTGAAAATTTGCCTCTTCATCACTATCTCCCCCATCGCCATTTGTCTCTAATTGATAAACAAGACTTCTAGGTAACATCAGGAAAAGGGCAATGGCCGAAACCAAAGCCCCTATATCCCTGACATCCATAGTCATATCTGGAGATAAAACTCCAAGTATAACTGCAGTTAGAGAGAATATAGCCCCAGTAGGGACTCTACCTAAGTCTCTAAATATTGATGTGGCAATTGCCATCATAGTAAGCATTGCCACATCAGTAATAGGACTTCCCCTTAAGGCTAGAGAAAAACCTGCCAGTGCCCCTGCCACAGCTCCTGTTCCCATCCCATACTTATATGTGATAAACAAGACCGAAAAATACACAAGGCTTTCCATAGGAGCAATGTAGTCACCACCAACTTGAGGAAATGTCAATATAACAATAACTATTATTAAAGCTAAACTTACCATCTCCTCCCTAGTTATTCTTAAACCTCTTTTCTTCTTATATAAGCATCCAACTCCTACACTGAAAATCAGTGCCGATGTGTGCGCAATAACAATTTCCAGAATCGTCAGAAGCACATATGTGGTTTGAAAACCCAGGGCTGCCCCCTCTACAAAAGTGAAAACACCTAGAATTAAAGCAGGAAGTCCATATAAAATCCCCTTAGAAATGTCGTGCTTTTTGACAATGGGCATCTCTAATAAAACTATAGTTGCAACCATTGTTAGCAAATATTTAAATGTATATGCTGTAGGCATCCCTGTGAGAACCCCAGCAAATATTGTGACCAATATAAAAGTGCTTCTATTGTTCCCAAAATATGCTGCTGTAAAATATCCAATAGCAAGAGGATTCATTCCATAGAACGAAGCCCTTGCTACAAAAAATCCAATTATACTAATTACAAAAGATCTTTTCCATTTGTTTTTCATTATATACGCTCCTTTGATTATACTACGACTGTCTTGCTATTATAGACAGGCCATTTTGAAAACTTTGTCAGAAACACCACCCTATATGGAAAAACTTTTTGACAAGAAACCCATAAAGCTACCGTATCTATCGAATCAAGGGAGCTCATTGTTATTAAGAAGCTCAAAAAGGCTTAAGAAAAACCTAGGTAATTTATACCTAGGTTTTTCTTAAGCCTTTAATAATATAATAGCGAAGGACGGATTTGAACCGCCGACACTGCGGGTATGAACCGCATGCTCTTGCCAACTGAGCTACTTCGCCGAAGTCACGAATTACATTATATATACTTTTTTGAAACTTGTCAACAATAAAATTAATAGTTTTTGCATTCTAGTCATTACTCTGAAAAAGAATCTCATCTTCATACACTAAACCTAGCTTTTCTCTGGCTATATCTTCAATATGCTTTTTAGTTTGAACATAGGCCTCTAGACTTTTTATCTCATTAGCTCGATCCTCTTGTTCTTTAATTAAGGCATGTATTTCTGTTTCTTGATTCTCAAGCTCTTTTCTATCTTTTTCTAGGTTAATCTTAGCAACAAACAATACCACACATATACACAGGACTATAAATGTTATATAGCCAATGCCTGTCTTTCTTTTATACCTTCTAGCCACCCTTAATTCACCCCGCAATATTAAAAATACAACACTATTTTTTCTTCTTCTTTTTGATCCTTTTAGATTTTTTCTCTTTTATTTTTGATTCTTCTTTCTTTTGATTCTTCTTTTTTCTTTTCGACTCTTCTCTAGATTGTTTTATAGCCTGCACTTTAGAAATCAATTTAATATTAACAGATTTGTAATAGTTTTTCAATCTTTTAATTAATTTTCTTAACAACTTCATAATAGGCCTCATTATATACTTAATAATTTCACTTGCCCCCTTGACAAATAAATCGCTAAGTACATAATAATATAACATCATCCCTATACCCATACCCAGTATAAAAAAACCACGAATTATTCCGTTGTTTTCCTTGTATAGTATGGTGAATATAAAGAGACTGGCTGCAAGCCAATAGACAAGGTCTTCAAAGGATATTAAAAAAATACCGTGACCAATTAACCTTCTTAAAATCCTTAAAAAGTCATATACAATTATTAATACTGCTCCCCACAAGATAGAAGTCAGAAAAAATTGCAACTCAAGAGTAATCGAAGCATTCATTTCTTCCTCCTATTTAAAAAGTCTTCCCAATAAGGATTCTTCTGACTTAGAATAAGCAGAATTGTCTGAGTAAGTAAGACTATTGATCTTACCATCAATATCTACTTCACCCTTCTCCAAGGTTAGACGGTTTACATGAAGTTCTTCTCCTCTAATCATTAAAACCCCTTCTTCTGTCTCAAGAAGGACTTCGCCTGAGTCAAATGATAGCACATCTTTAACCCCTGTAATTATAGCCGTTCTCCTCCCATTAATATGTAACTTATGCCCCTTTAAATTTTGTTGTCTTTCATCCATTATAAAAAGCCTCCTCATATAGACAAGTACAAGTCATTAATAATCCTAGACTGCCTTGTAAAATATATGAGAAGACTTCTAACTTCATGACCATTTAAAGATACTTAATCAGGTCTTTCGCCTCATCTTTCTTAGCATATTCATTTATATCAAGTATCTGAAATTTAACTTCCCTGTTTCCAAAGTTGATTTCTATAATATCTCCTACCTTCACATTAGTAGATGACTTTGCAGTTTTTCCATTAATTAAAACCCTTCCTGCTTTACAAGCCTCATTGGCTACAGTCCTTCTCTTTATGACCCTAGAAACCTTTAGAAATTTATCTAATCTCATAATAATCCTTTCTTACCTTTATATAAAAAGACTGTTTTAAATGCCCTACACCCCCTGGGAGATTTGGAATTTAAAACAGCCTCTTTTTATTAGTCATTTTAGTCACTCTACAATTATGCGTTCACTGAGTCCTTTAAAGCTTTTCCAGCCTTGAACTTAGGTGCTCTAGATGCAGCAATCTGAATCGTATCACCAGTAGATGGGTTTCTTCCCTGTCTTGCTGGCCTATCTGTAACACTAAATGTGCCAAAACCAACCAACTGTACTTTTTCTCCTTTTGCCAATTCCTCGTTTACAACTTCAATAAAAGCACTTAGTGCCTTTTCTGAGTCTTTCTTGGTTAATTCAGCTTTCTCTGCAATAGCCGCAACTAATTCTGTTTTGTTCATGAATTCGCTCCTCCTCTAAAGTGTTTGTTTTTAATAATAATCATATAGACTTTACCCAAGCCCTCTGTTAGGGCGCAAGCATCTACAAGTCTATTTATAAACTTATTATAGAGATTTGTCAAGGAATTTCCTACATTTAACTGTAAAATACCCATTCATTTAAGAAAAACGAGAACAAGCAAGTCGTTTTATTCTTTTATCTGGTTTTTTCCACCTTATGCATCGGATTTTTTATCATTAAATATTTCCTCATCCCATTTGCTACCAACCAATTATAGCAACTCTTTCTAATGGATGCAATCAAAATATAAGAAAGAGCAAAAAAGATTCTTGATGAAAGAATATATATCATACAAAAATCTTTTTTCTTATTTGCTTTTTTAATTATAAACTTATTGTTCCATCTGACTTCCTAAGAATGCTGCTGCAGTACTTGCAAGTTTCATTTCAAGCTCACCAAAGTTGGCCTTTTCTTCTTTTGATAATATGATAATAGACCCTATTACATCACCCTCACTTATAATTGACTCAATCACTTGATAAGTAAAGACACCCTCATCTTCATTATTCATAATTCTTATATAAGCTTTATCTTCTCTTCCTGCAACTATAGTTTCTCTTTCATTTATAACTTCCTCTAACTCATGGCTTATCCTTCTTGTAACAATCTCTTTTTTAACAGAACCAGATGCTGCAATAATTATATCCTTATCTGTTATCAATACAATTAAACCTGTGGACTTATTAATAGCATCTGCATATTGCTTTGCAAATTGACCTAATTCTCCTATAGGGGAATATTTCTTTAATATAATTTCTCCGTCTCGGTCCGTAAATATCTCTAAAGGATCTCCCTCTCGAATCCTCAAAGTTCTTCTTATCTCTTTTGGTACTACAATACGGCCTAAATCATCTATTCTTCTTACTATACCTGTTGCTTTCATATATTATCTTCCTCCATCTTACTAATAAAAGTTATTTGCCTTAATCTTTTACTTAATAATATTGTTTGTAAAATGGAAAAGTTTATACATGAAAAAAATCTTTTTTATTTAATAAACAAAGTTAAGCAATTTAATAAACACTTATATACTAACAAAAGCCCTAATAACCTTTAAATGTTCAACCTTAATATAGCAAATGTGTTAAATATGTCTACAATTCCATATCCCCATTCCCTATTTGGGTATGTAAGACCTTGAGAACGCCTAGCACCTCGCATAAGGTAGTTCTTTATTATAATTGTATTCATTCCTGGGTAATTGCCATCAACTATTCCCCATTCTAACATAAGGGCCGCTATCCCTGCAGTATGGGCTGCTGCTACACTGGTTCCTGTATATAATTCAAATCCATTAGACAAGGTGGGGGCAAGGTAATTCACTCCAGGAGCTGCTAGTTCTGGAGTTACATCCCCCACCCTATTAAATCCTCTACTTGCATTCAAGTACAAGTTTTCATTGGATGGATTGTAAGCGGTAACAGTAATTGGCCCCACTGCAGTTCCTGGTGCCAATACCGTAGTATATATGTCTGGTTGGGAAAAAAACGTTTCATTTGTTATAAAGTCTCCCATAGGAAGCCATATATGAAAGTTTGAATCAATATCCCCCCGGGAATATACATTAAAACGCCAAAGCCCAGGTGTTGGTTTCTCAAATCTCAATAATATTAATTGGTCACCTGTATCCAGTTCCACTGTGTGGTAATCTAAATAGATAATAGTCTCTTCAAAAACAAATCTAATAACCCTATGAACTCTTAGTGATGCAGGAATTCTTGGAATATATTCACCATTAGGAGATAATATATCAATAGAAAAAATCCCTGGAGATTCCCCCCATAACTCCATAGTAAAACCCTCTTCTTCACCTACAATCATTTCCACAAGTACATTATTAAATCCAGCTTCTATAGTGCCAAAGAAATGTCTACCCAGACTTCCTTCATTTCCCGCCGCCACAACAAGTGCACAGCCCGAAATACCACTTACTATTGTTGCCAGGTTACTCAGAAAAGACCTTCCATCGTGAGCCTCTTGAGAAGTTCCAACTCCTAAGCAAATGACAATAGGCCTTCCAAGATTATTTGCAACTTGTATACAATACTGCACACCCCACATAATATGATTACCTTGATAACATACAGAATCATCTGGAATAACATAAAACTCCCTCCACACCTCTTTAGCTTGCCTTAGCTTTACTACTACAAGCTCTGCATCAGGTGCAACACCATAAAACCCTTCTTCTTCAACATCTCTCCCTGCTGCAATACCTGCAAGCATTGTCCCATGCCCATGTTCATCCATACTAGGCACAACAGAAAGGGGGTCATCAGAAGCTAAAGCTTCATTAATTTCTTCTCTTAGGTATTCCCTACCAAAGTAATAATTAAAAGGATATCTATCTTCACTATCTATTGTCTGATCCCATATGGAAGCAATCTTGGTAGATCCATCATCATGTTGAAAAATCGGATTAGTATAATCAATTCCAGTATCAACTATCCCCACTAAGACTCCACTTCCAATAAGATTAAAGTTAACACTTTCCCTAATGTCAAATACGCCAGAACTCTCTAAACTTTCTACACTGACTAATCCGTTCAAGTTAGGAATTGCAGTGAACTCAATTCTTCCAAGATCTTCAACAGTATATTCACTTCTTGGAACATAAACAACTGCCACAGCATCATTTATAGGCTGTATTATTGGATCTGTAAATTCAGATAATAATCCTGCCGGATAAACCCTAGGATCCACCAGAAAATCTATATAATCTTCACTGGTAATTCTTCTTCTATCTTCTTCCCCCATCATAAACATCATTCCATTTCATATATAATAATTGCCTCTAGTATCAAACTATAAATTGAGTACGCAAACTATCAAACACATTGAATACATCTACAATGCCATAACCCCAATCTCTATTAGGATAAATAATATTTGGATCCCTTCTCGCCCCCCTAATCAATAACTTCTTCACTTCAGTTGTACTAATCCCTGGCAAATTGCTCCTCACAATGCCCCATTCTAATATAAGGGCTGCAATACCTGCCGTATGAGCTGCTGCAACACTGCTTCCTGTAAATCCAGCAAAACCTTGCTGTAAAGTAGGGCCTATTACATCAACACCGGGGGCTGCAAAATCTGGCTTTAAAGTTCCTGTTCTTGTATTACCCCTACTGGCATTAACATAGAGACTATCATCTTCTACATTGTATGCCGTAACAGTAATGGGTATAATGCCATTCCCAACTGATAAAATTGTAGTATAAGGATTGGATGCAAGAAAATACGTTCCCTCAGATATAAAACCCTCCTTCTGAAGCCATATATTATAACCCATATACAAATTCCCCGTCTCATATACATTAAATCTCCATATACCTGCTGTAGGCTTATCAAAACGTAAAAAAATAAATTGATCACCGTTTGTTTTATTTATCATAATATACTCTAGATATATTATAGTTTCATCAAATATAAAGGTGATAATTCTACTAATACTTCTACTTGTATAAATTCTCGGGACATACTCACCAGTAGGCGTCAATATATCAATAGTATATGTGCTAGGGGAAGTCCCCCAGATCTCCATTGATAGTCCTCTTTCACTTTCTTCCTCTCCCACATTGAGCTCAACAGTGTCATAACCAAGCTCGGGATTAGCCCTTCCTTCATAATGCCTTCTTCCAGTTCCTTCGTTTCCAGCTGCACAAGACACTACAAACCCCTGCCTAGTAGCTACAAGTGAAAACAAATTAACAATAAGCCCCCACTCATCATGACCACCGAAGCTATTTCCTACAGAAACACATAATGACATTGGCCTTAACAGGACCTCAGTTTTAAATAATAAATATTGAAGGGCTAACAATATATCTGTGGTTTGAAAGGCTACTGCGTCTTCTTTGATGAAGTAATAATCCCTTAGATATTGCTTAGCTGGCTTTAATTTCACCACAACAAATTCCGCATCCGGTGCCACCCCTGCAAAGTTATATTCCGGAACCTCATTACCTCCAGCTATCCCTGCTACCAAGGTTCCATGACCATCTGTATCCATAGAGGGTACAATGGACAAGGGATCATCAGCTTGAAGTGCTGCATTAATCTGCTCCCTTGTATACTCAGTCCCATACATAAAACCTTGCGGCATATCATCACTAACAATAGTCTGGTCCCATATGGCTGCAATTCTTGTAGTCCCATCTGCATGTTGAAATATGGGATTAGTGTAATCTATTCCCGTATCAATAATACCAATTAAAGTCCCTTGCCCTCTTAAATCAAAAGCAGGTATAGCTCTCAGAGCAGTTACACCTGATGCCTCCAATGACTGTTCACTAATTACACCATATAATATTGGCAAGGAATAACGGTCCCCTTCCAAGACATATAAATCATTAAGTTCCCCAATAGGTATATGAACTACAGCATACAAAAAATTAATGATATTTATTGTTGCATCTTCAAGGTCATCAAAGACACTAAAATCTCCACTGTACTCAACTAAAACATCTGCATAGTCTTCACTATATACTCTTGCTCTGTCTTCATGAATCACAAGTATACCCCTATTTTATATATTATAATATATATATTACTTTTATCCATAAGTATGAAAGTCATCTAATAATATTTTTTAAGAATGATTTACCTGCCATCTGTGAGTCAATGTTAAAATAGTCCAATATAGTTGCAGAAATATCAGCAAATGTACTTCTGGTTCCTACATTTGTGCCTTTCTTTATGCCATCCCCATAAATTACTAAAGGGACGTATTCTCTAGAATGATCCGTTGATGGTGTAGAAGGATCACAACCATGATCAGCTGTAAACATTATAATATCATCTTTTCCAAGCCCCTCTAATATACCGGGTAACTTAGTATCAAAGTATGTTAGGGCCCTTGCATAGCCATCTACATCATTTCTATGGCCGTATTTGGCATCAAAGTCCACAAGGTTAATAAAACAAAGCCCTGTAAAGTCACTCTTAATATGGTCAATGGTCTTTTCTATTCCCTCTGCATTGTCCTTACTACGCACTGTAGCAGTTATCCCACTTCCAGCAAATATATCATTGATTTTACCAACGGCTAATACATCTAGACCTGCCTCTTCCAATAGATTTAGCATAGTAGTAGGGGGCAGTAAAGAATAATCATGCCGATTAGACGTTCGGCTATAGTCTGGATAATTTCCTACAAAGGGCCTTGCTATAACCCTACCAACTCCGTGTTCTCCTTGAAGAATTTCCCTTGCAATCTCACAGTATCTATAAAGCTCTTCTACTGGAACAATATCCTCATTGGCCGCTATCTGAAAGACACTATCAGCAGATGTATAAACAATCAAAGCACCGGTTTCCTTATGCTCAATGCCATAATCTTTAATAACTTCCGTCCCTGAATATGGACGATTACATAATACTTTTCTTCCCGTCTTTTCTTCAAAAGTCTTGATAATATCATCAGGGAAACCATTTGGGTAGGTGGGAAATGGTATATGGGAGATGTGTCCTGCAATTTCCCAATGTCCCGTAGTAGTATCTTTACCTATTGAACTTTCAGCCAACCTAGCAATGGCACCATCATAAGTCTCTGCAAGATCCTCCTTAGGAAAAACATCCCTAACCCCATCAATATTAAACAAACCTAGCTTCTTCATATTTGGCATATAAAATTCACTGCTTTTAGAAACAGCTAGCAAGGTATTGCTCCCCACATCACCATATTCATCAGCATCAGGAAGCTCTCCTATTCCAAGGCTATCCAAGACAATCAAAAACACTCTTTTCATTTTTAAAAACCTCCTTCTTTTTTCTGTTATTACTTTCTACAATGTTATAAAATGTACAAATTGTTAAATAAAAATATAAAATGAATTATATACTTATTGCTAACTCCTAATTTCTGTGCTATTATTATATCATTTACTAGGCTTGTTTAGTAATTATTTTTAAATTGAAGGGTTGTGCAAGATGAGTTTTAAAGAAAAATCTAAAAATTTTCTCTACAAATATAGGCACGGAGCCATACTGTCATATTTTTTCATCTATATGATTTGGTTTACATATCTAGAGAGAAATGTTGTAGAATACACTGTTGTTTATTCAAAATACGATGATCTGATCCCCTTTATGGAGATATTTGTCATACCCTACTTTTTATGGTTTGCCTTTATTTTTGTAACCGTAGCATATTTCTTCTTTAAGTCAAAAACAGATTTTTATAAATGCTGCGCTTATCTTTTTATAGGAATGACAATATGCTTAGTTATTTATACCATATGGCCAAATGGGCAACACCTAAGGGTTGATCTGGATTCTTTAGGAAGAAGCAATATCTTTACATCCTTAGTCTCTAGAATATATAGGTTAGATACCCCTACAAATGTATTTCCAAGCATTCATGTATTTAATTCTATTGGAGTTATGATAGCTATTAGAAAAAATCAAACATTAGCTGACATCAAGTGGGTTCAATGGTCCGCTAGAATCCTAACTATCCTAATTTCATTATCAACTGTATTTTTAAAACAACATTCAGTCTTAGATATTCTTTCAGCTATAATACTAAGTATTATAATGTACCTTATAGTTTATGTTCCTAACTGGAGTAGAGCAGAGGAACCATTAGATCAAGAAAAACTATCGGAGATATAATATATATACTAATAAAAATAGGTCTCTTGCAATTATTTTTGCAGAAACCTATTTTTTTATATCTATTAATTGAATTTATATATCTTTTTGGCTACACTGTATCCTGTTCTCACTATTTTACGTCCTGTTTTGCCTGGTAGATGCATTGCCCATCCAAGAAATTTGGACTTTATCTTTTTATGAACCCACTGGTTGTCCTCTTTTAAGTGGTCCCATAAATCTTCTTTCTTCTTAAGACTTTCCTCACTGCCTTCCCTTATTAAAAAGACAGAACAGATTGTCATCATCATAGTAAGATAATTAATCATATACTTCTGTAGTTTTTTATTTTTAACCTTAGATAAATTATGGGATTCCACCATAATCCTTGTAATTTTTATCTGTTGATCAATACGCTTTGTCATAACATCCTCATTAACTGACTGATCATCCCTCCCAATGAAGTAACGATAAAAATCAACATCCATATAGTACATCGTTTTAACAAAGGGTAATGGATAATATACAAGAATGTTATCCACATAAAAGGTGTGTTTAGGTAGCTTTACTCCACAATCCTTAAGCAACTTTGTACGATAAATAGCTGAATGCATTAAAATATATTGATTTATCCTAAAATGCATTATGTCATCCCAAGTAAATATCTTATCCTTTGGTAAGGCCTTGTCATATCTCATTACTTTCTTTCTTTTGGCTCCAACCTTTTCATAAACATAGTTTACAATAAATAAATCCGGGGCTTTATTATCAGCTATTAACTCTTTAAGTTTAATCATAACATCTTTAAGGGCTTTTTCGTCTACCCAATCATCACTATCTACCACTTTATAGTACATTCCCCTAGCATTAGCTAATCCTGTATTAACTCCTTCACCATGTCCGCCATTCTCTTGACTTATCACCCTAACCATATCAGGATATTCTTTTTGATACTCTTGAGCTATCTTCAGGGTATTATCAGTAGAGCCATCATTAATTATAATTATCTCCAGCTCATCTCCACCTGTTAAAAGAGTTTCAATGGCATGGCTCAAATAATCCTCAGAATTATAAGAAGGTACGGCCACTGTCATTAACTTCATATTCTCTCTTCTCCCTCTGTTTCCTTAAACTAAGTTTTCAGGATTTAGACATTCTAATTCCTTAACCACAAAACGACCATCTTTACGAATTAAAACATCATCAAAATAGATCTCCCCACCGCCGTATTCTGGGGTTTGAATGCAAACCAAATCCCAATGAATTGCAGAACTATTTCCATTTGGTGCTTCTTCCTCATAACAGTTGCCAGGGGTAAAATGAAAAGAGCCCATAATTTTTTCATCAAATAAAGTATCCTTCATTGGATCTAATATATAAGGGTTGACACCAATAGCAAACTCACCAATATAACGTGCTCCTTCATCCGTATCAAGTACTTGATTAATACGGTCTGTGTTATTAGCTGTTGCCTCTACAATTTTTCCATTTTCAAAACGAAATTTAATATTTTCATATGTGAATCCCTGATAAACCGACGGAGTATTATATGATAAAACTCCATTCACCGAATCCCTTACTGGTGCTGTATAAATCTCTCCGTCTGGTATATTGGCTTTTCCATCACATGGAATAGCTGGAATACCCTTAATGGAAAATGTCAAATCTGTTTCTGGACCAGTAATTCTCACCTTGTCTGTACGGTTCATATAATCTACTAAACTTTCCATAGCCTTACCCATCTTGCCATAATCAAGATTACAAACCTTAAAATAAAATTCCTCAAAAGCCTCTTTACTCATATTGGCAAGCTGTGCCATAGATGAGTTTGGATAACGTAATACTACCCATCTTGTCTTTTTCACCCTAACATCATGGTGAACTGGCGTCTGATAGTAGGTCTCAAAAATCTTCATCTTCTCTGATGGAACATCGGAGTTTTCAGCTATATTATCTGAACCTCTAACTCCAACATAACAGTCCATTTGCTCCATCTTAGCTGCATCTATTCTTGCTGATAAAGACATTTGCTCTTGGTTACAATTCAGAAGAAGCTCTCTTTCAAGAACCGGATCTGTATAGTTAACAAATGGAACACCACCCACCTTGTATACCTCCTTAACAAGTTGCCTTGCCAGATCCTGAGTTGACATTCCTATATAATTAATGTAAACATTGTCACCTTCTTTTACTTCCATAGAATAATTAACTAAATTTTTTGCTAGTTGCTTAATTCTTTCATCCATATTATATCTCCTTTATTTGATTATGATATTGGTTATTCAAGATAGGAAATAAACATATTCCCTGATTCATTAAATAATCCAGTACTTTCCTTTAATCCCATCTTTACTGGTATCCCTTTACTAGGGTCTATAACCATAATATTATAGGAATCGTATCCATAGATTAATACAGCCTCATGATTACTTGTCATGGCAATGATTGGCCTAGCTTTTCCTACAAAATACAGTAGATCATCTAGGTTAAGGCCAGTTAAACTAATTGGCCTTAAGTCAGAATATTCATTAAGAATGTCCATAATTGACCTTCCATCAACAAGTAGTTCTTCTATATCTAGTTTGTTTCCCTGATATTCCAGCATAAGCTTTATACAAGTTTCAATAGTTTTATCAGATGTCTGCGTCCAAGACATGCCCTCAAAAGAATTAATTATATAGCTGCTAGGATTTACTCCCCTTTCCCATACAATACGGTTTTCCCTATC
This sequence comes from uncultured Herbinix sp., assembly GCA_964590525.1. Classification (GTDB taxonomy): domain Bacteria; phylum Bacillota; class Clostridia; order Lachnospirales; family Lachnospiraceae; genus Mobilitalea. The sequence goes on from CAZPWO010000001.1 coordinate 35,493, forward strand.
AAGTACCACTCCTATATGGTCCCTAGCTATCTCAATCGCCTTAAAGGCTTCCCTATAAGCAGCATCTACACCATTATATAAATAAGGATAATAAAGTGTAGGCTCATGGATATCCACAGCAATTCTAAGGGTGGGATCATCTGAAATCACCGTATTAACAGCTGACGTAACTGTAGGGAGCTCGCCCATGTTAAAGCTGTCTGGCAACTTAAGATAAAGCTCAGTTAAAGCTTGTTCCGTTACCCTAGTCCTTACCTCTACCGCTGACTTCTTATTAGTAGGTTGATTCATGATATAATCTCTACCTGCTTGAGAAAATGTCAACTTTCCATTATCATATACCTTTTTAATCAAGTTTAACTCTATAATATTATCATGAACATTAATATTATTAATATAATGTTCAGCTTTATTATAATCCTTTAGTATATCTTTGTCTATAGATGCAATCTCTAGCAAGTTAAGGGGAACCATTACTTGTCCATCTAATAAGGTTACAATGTCCTCATTAGATACGTAACCATATATAATGTTTCTATCTATTTTATCCAATAACTTTATATTAAAGCCTGGACCTGCATCAACCCTATCAATCTCACCACTTTCAAGGTTCATTATCTTAATTTCCTTAGATAATCTAGGGTCTGAATTAACTTGCCAGACCACATAGTTAGTTCCTTCAAGCACTACTATATTATCTTCATAAACATCTTCCTCCAAGATAATAAGTTCATGGGTAATTTGATCATATGCATACATATTGTTAAAGATATGAAAATAAAACACTTCAAGGGCATTTACATAGGCCAACTGGCCTAAACTTTCTTTCAACATGTCATAGGATTCATCAATAGGGATAAATACCTTCTCTTCAATTCGGTTATCAGCCCTAATATACTTATAAAGAATAATCCCTACCCTACCTTCATAATATCCCCTATTCATATATCCATAAACTATAAAGTCTATATCCCCTTCCTCGCTAACATTCAGCAAGCTAACATCATGCTGGTCATAAAAATCTCTTTTATAATCAGTTTCCTCTTGACGAAATGAGAAAACTCTTACCATCTCATTATCTTCCATGTTATAAAACCATAATTCCTTATTTCTTACAAAAACAAGCTTCTTCTTATCAGAACTAATAAGGTATGGTAGTTCATACTGTGATGATATTCCTAGTTTTAATTCATTTTGTGAGATACTAGCTAGACTAATATCAAAAACAGCCTCCATGGTTCGCTCATAATTAAGAAGAAACATCCGACTCGAGCTGTATCTAACCCGGTAAAACTCTTTTACTTTAAATAACTCCATCTTCCCTGATAAGTTTGCTTGAACAAAATAATCCAATACAATATAGGCTATATCAGATTGAATTTCAATAACAGATGGTACAATATCTGTTATAAATTCTACCTGTAAATCCCCCCATGTTATTAAGTCAAAACTTGAATGAATATTAACTTGTGATAGGGAAGTATTATCAGCCTTCCCCCCATCAGGCTCTAAGTACCTGGTGATATCATTGGCCGTTTCTTTATCTTTAATAGCATTATGAAATTCTTTTATATAAGATAGACTTTCATGTAGATATATGTTTTCAAGACGTTTAACCCTATTATAGTAGTACATCTTTTTGCTCTCGCTGGTAATCAGTGTGATTTTTACAACATATTCTTTTTCAACTTCTAGCTCTTCCTTAAACTTTATCCTGGCCGTTAGATAATTTCCATCTTGACCAAAGACACTGACTGAATCTTTCTCAATAAGCCTATTTCCTACTGGCTCTCTTAGTTCATAATTTAATTTCTTTATATCATATTCTTCTTCACTAATAATTACTTCAAGCTCCTGATCAGCAGCTAAAGGACTTATACTTTCCCTTACAGTATTAGCATTGAGATTACTGCTATAACCATGAAGAAGGTTTATAGTATCCTCTCCTAGTCTGATTGTTACTAGAGGAAATGTTGCTTCCGACATCTCTATGGTATTATCAACATCAAAAGTAACCTCTTTAATATCTCTACTGAAATAAAATAAAGAAGCCAAAAAAACTCCTGATAAAATTAAAATTCTATAAATATATTTTAACATTTTAATTCTTTCTCCTGTAATCGTTATACTATTGAACCTGAGCAAAACCCTTATTTGCCTATTGCATATCTTAACACATTTGTTTTGTTTTTTATAGGGCTTTACTATAAATGAATTGTTTTTTTATTATTGTAATAACAATTCACACTAACCATTGTAATGCATATACTAATAATAAAAAGGCAGGTGTAACATGATAGAAGATTCACCTAAACCTAGAGAGCAAGGCTATCCTCATCTAAATGTAGCTAGTAATACTTTAGGCGTTAATCCATACTCTGTACCTATGGGAATTCCCATGTATCCCTTATATGGATATGACAATAGCCAGGATCTAGACAAAGACTTTAAGTACATGCAGCAACTATATCCCCGCATAGCTAAAAACATAGTAGAAGAAGTAGTTAAAGAGTGCAATAAATTAGATTACGATGGTAGTTTTATGTATGACGAATACCCTGATAAAGTTTCTTTAGATAAGATTGTAGACCGCATCTCTCTAAATATTCAAGCTGTAGATGAAGATGATAAGACAAAAGTAAAATCAACTTCTTTTTATCCAAGGCAAAGACGCAACAACTTAAGGGATATTGTTTCAATAATATTGCTCAATGAAATGTTCAACAGAAGAAGGCGTTATAGAAGCAAGAGACGCTGGTATTAAAAAAAAGACATTACAATTTTATCTGTTAAGGATTCCATTGTAATGTCTTTTTATATTTATTGTTTTATACTTTATCGTCCTTAATTAATAATTGGGGAGGCTAAATACAGTTTTGTTTTATCAGCTTCCTCATCATAATTAACAAGAATATGAATATTCACCTTACTTCCAAGGGATGTAATATACTCATTAATAAGTCCTGTGTATCCATACACTGTATAAACCCCGTCCTCATTGTATTCAAAAGCAATCTCACCTTGTAAATCCTTAATCATAAGATTTGCAATATGTTCCTGCTCATCCTTTTGTAATTTCCCTTGATAGCTTCCCACATATTGCATAGTAACTTGCCTTTCCTTAATGCCAAGATCATCAAGGGTCCCTATAAGAAGATCCTTATAACGTTCTATTTCGTGAATACTTCTTTGAATGTTTAAACTTACCATTATATAGTGATTAATCTTAACCGTTTCACCCTCAGGCCTTTCAATACTAATTAATTTAATCAATGTATCCGCAGATTTTGCATTCTTTTCAAAGTAATAGACAGTTCGTTTTTCTTCTCTAATAACTGTAATCTCCTTGTCAATTTCAAGGCCTATTGACTCTGCAATAAAATAAATAGTATGTTTTTTCTCAGTTTCACTTAAAAAATCTTTCTCATACTGGGCAATTATTTCTACACTAGAACCTTGCTCCTCGGCCTGGGTTTTTACAAATGCTTGGGTAATCTGAAAACTTTCAGCAAAGATATGATTTACAGCTATCTGACTTGCAAGGGCAACCCAAAGAACAAGAGCAATATATAAAACAATCTTTGTTTTTCTCGATCTTAGTGTTTCTTTTAACTTTTCCATAAATTCGTCTAATTTGTTTGTAGTCAACTACTAATCCTCCATTCTCCTTTATAGGATACCTTTAGATTTAGTATTGACATAAATTAGGCTTTTAAACATCTATATCACGTAGCTTGTACATTGTTTTTTTAACCAACCTTGATAATTCTACGTAACACTCCTCGTATTCTAACAATGAGCCGCCGTAAGGATCAGTTACGTCACCTTCTTCACCAACAAACCCTTTAATTGTTTCAACTGTTGCACCTGTAAATTCCTCCAATATATTAAGTTTATGGCTTTCCGTCATAGTAAGTATCAGAGTATTGTCATCTATATCTTGTTGCTTTAATCCCTTAGCAACATGATTAGAAGATTCTAAGCTATATTTGTTTAGGACAACCTCTGCTTTAGGATTGATTGGTTCACTAAACAAGACTACAAGACCTCTAGAGCTTACCTGTATCTCATCTTCTTGATCCAAGTTTTTATATATAGCCTCTGCCATAGGACTTCTACATGTATTACCTGTACATACAAAAATCAATTTATTGAACTTTCTCATGAATTAGCACCTCCAGTGCGCCTTTTTGTCCAGCCTTTTTCTATACATTAATAAGATGATATCCTGCTGCCTTTAGCAATCGATTCATTATTGCTTGTCCTAATTCCTTTTCTGAAAAACTCTCAGAAAATATATAATCTACATGACCTTCATCAAATTCTCTTAGTGCACTATATAATCCAGCTGCAATCGTAGCTTCGTCTTTTCTTGTTCCTACGGCTTTGACAAGACCGTTTTTATATAACTCCTTAGTCTCCTCAGTACTAATAATGCCCACCTTTGCTCCCGAATCAGTTATTTCCTTTGCCTTTGCATTAATGGTAGAAACCACCTTGTGTGGATTACCTTGATAAATAACCAGCTTACCCTCTGGAGCATAATGGCGATATTTCATTCCTGGTGCCTTAGGGATAATGCTTTCATCTGCTTGTTTGGAAAGAATAACTGGATCATATTCAATAGGTCCTATTACATTCTCAAGCATTGTTTTTGTAATAGACCCTGGTCTCAATATCATAGCTCCACCTGCGGAAAGGTCCACAATGGTTGATTCTAAACCAAGAGTTGCTTTACCACCATCTATAATCATATGGATCTTTCCTCCAAGATCATGATAGACATGGTCTGCTTGTGTGGGACTAGGCTTTCCTGAAATATTTGCACTAGGGGCTGCAATATATATGCCTGAATAAGCAATTAAATCCCTAGCTATCTTATTAGCTGGAAGCCTTATTCCTACCGTATCTAACCCACCAGTAGTATTGTTGGGCACCTTGTCTTTTTTATTTAAAATCATGGTTAATGGCCCGGGCCAAAAGACTTTAGCCAGCTCATAGGCTTTGTCTGGTATATCCCTAGCTAAGTCCTCCATATCCTTGACTTCTGATATATGAACAATCAAAGGATTGTCAGAAGGCCTCCCTTTTGCTTTATATATTTTACTGGAAACTTCCTTGTCTAAGGCATTCCCTCCAAGTCCATATACAGTTTCTGTGGGAAAGGCCACTAAGCCTCCCTTTTTAAGAATAGAAACTGCTAAATCCAGTTCTTCTCTTTTGTACTGGTCTTCATTTATCTTTACTAATAGTGTCTCCATATGTTTACTCCTTGCATCTGCTTTAACAGATACCACATATTATACCACTAAGCACCTATAAAATCTACCTGCTGAAAATCCACACTTATTATCATACTATAAACCTTCTTCATTAATGTATTGCATGATTCCCAAATGAATGGCCCAGGCCATTTCATTCTGATATTCCTCTTCTATTAACAGGTCTGCTTCTTGATAATTGGATAGATAACCACACTCTACAATTACCAATGGACACTCTGTGTGCTTCAACATATAATAATTAGTATTAGATTTGGCCTTCCTATGATTATCATCCTTAATAGAATCCTTCAGCTGTTTCTGAAGAATTTCAGCTAGTCTCTTACCTTCTGTAGACCTTGAATGATAAAAAACCTGGGCACCTTTTACAGCTTCCTGTGCAAAACTATTTTGATGAATACTAATAGAAAAATCCGCTTGGGAAGAATGTATTATCTCAACCCTCTTTCTTAAATCCGCCCCCTTCTTATTACTATCCGTCTCTTCATATAAACCTATATCCTCTTCCCTTGTCATAACAACCTTAATGTCATTTTGCTCTAACAAAGTCTTCAATCTCATAGCAATCTCAAGGTTAATATCCTTCTCCAAAGCATTATTAACAGCAACCTTGCCCGGATCCCTTCCCCCATGTCCAGGATCTATTACAACAACCACCCTATCTTCAACCTCTCCACCTGAACCAAAAACATTCCTCATCACTCCAATAGCCTTATCCGAAGTAAAAACCCTAACCAACAAAATCAATATCAAAAAAACAACAGTAAAGTACTTCTTCATAAACATACATCCACATAAAAGGCTCTATACATCCTATGAAAAAACCAACCGTCCTATTCTTCCGTCAACCATTTAAAGCCGTCGGTACTTAGGTCATGTCCCCTGCAACCACACCCCAAAACAAAGCTATGTTATTTACACCGCCAACCCCAGGAACAATATTAATAATGGTTTTTTCAACTATTTGAAGCAGTCGGTACTTAGGTCATGTCCTCTATGACCACACACCAAAACAAAGCTATGTTATTTACACCGCCAACCCCAGGAACAATATTAATAATGGTTTTTTCAACTATTTGAAGCAGTCGGTACTTAGGTCATGTCCTCTATGACCTTACGTACCGCTACAGCTTCAACTAAGCGGGAGCGGGTTGAAAAAACATTATTAATATTGTTCCGTTAACCATTTACTCCCCAATATACTTGCTAATAACCCCCCAGACCTCTGGTCTTTCTAGTCCCAGCTTCCATGCTGCTACCCCACCAATGTCTGCCTCCTTAATTACTTTCATTTTTTCTTCTATAGATTTCACTTCCTCTTGCCACATCTTATAAGTAAATCCGTCTTTTTCTACTTCTACATAGTAACTACCATATGCATTATCCCACTTTGCTTGGGCATTATTTTCTTCAATCCATGTTAAAGCAGGGGTCATAGCCAGATCTCTGTCCCTTGATACATCTCCATCTTCCGTTTCTCTCCATAGCCTAGTGTAAAAGGGAATAGCTATAATGGCCTTTTCCTTAGGAATCTCTTTAACTATATTCCTGGCAGCATCCTCCACAAATCCAATAGAGGAATTAGGTCCAGCAGACTCTGAACCAGCATAATGTTCATCATAGACCATTAAAATTATATAATCTAATATTTCCCCTTGTTCTTCCCTATCATAATGTGCCTTAAAAGGTGGAACAAAATTATCAACTGAAAGAACTATCTCTTCATTCCTGCATCTTACAGATAACTCTCTTAGGAACTGAATATAATGAAGCCCTGTGTCTGGTTGAACCCTCTCAAAGTCTATATTAATTCCATCCAGCTTGTACTTATCAACCTTATCCATTAGGGAATTGATCAACCCTTCCCTAATAGATGTATATGACAAGAGCTCAAGCATATCTACCTGAGGACTAAAATCATCAATTAGAGCCCAAACCTCTAATCCTAGTTCATGGGCTTTATTCATATAATCTTCACTTGCAAGGGAAGTAAAAGCTCCCTCATTATCCACTATACTAAACCATGTAGGAGATACAACATTTACCCCCTCCGTCTGGGAGATTAATTCCTCCAAATTATTTGCCTCATTAGAACCAAAGACCTGATGAAAAACAAGATTAACCCTATAATCCCTGGTCTGGTCTGTATATTCAGGCTCTTTGAAACTACTTTCAACCTCCATATAAGCAGATTTGCCAACATGGTTGTCCCTTACATATCCAATAACCCCTTCCTTGGTCATTACCTTGGAGAATCCTCTCTTAGGGGCTTTGTTTAAATCCACATATAGCAATTCATCCCCTATAATAAGGTCATCTAATATGGGACTCTTTATATCTGCCTCTAATCTAAGTTCCGTCTCTTTAGTAACTTCCGTATATAGATAGTCACCCCATATATAATCAATTATCACCCTATTAGGGTCTTCATAAAATTCACTTCTTATATCTGAGTACTCTTCAACAAAGTTAAGGGAAATGTAAAGCTCATCTGATACCTTTCTAACAAGAGGAGCCTCTGCATTATATAAAGTCTTCTCATGAGATTCAACAGAGTATTCATAACTGCCCTCCTCAGCCCTAATAATTTCTGTAGGACTAGTGTAAACAATTTTTTCTTCCCTACCATCCCAATAAAATCTATGATTAAATATCTCTACTACTGTTTCATAATCGAGATAAATCTCTTCCTCAATTAATTTACCCTTTTTCTCGTATATGTTATCTTGTAATATAATCATTACTTCTTCATCTTCAACCTTATAATAATCAGTTAATTTCATCACTTCATTACTAGGAGTAAGGTGTTCTTTTATACTTATCCCCATAAAAATTATTATAATTAAAATGATAGTTACAGATCCAAATATCATTATCTTACTTCTTTTGTTCATTTGAAACCTCCCAGTATCTTTTGTCTATAATTATAACATTTTAGCCCCTAAATACGCAAGCCCCCAGTTTTTATTACCAGGGACTTGCTATAGAGGATATTTCAAATCTTTTTTAAAACTTTCTTAATTAATAAGTTAACTAACAATTTGTCTAATATAAAGTATGGGTGCAAAATTTAAAAACTTTTTCTTTTTATCTTCTTTTCTCGGATAAGAAGGTCCATTGTGATATGTTATACCATTCTCTTCCCGTCCCATATCTGCAAATTGTATATGCAGTGCTAAGAACTTAATTTTTAGACAAACATTTCCTTAAACTTTTTAACAACTTCTTTAGATAATTTTGTAGGGTCATCTTGATATGGTGTTGAATCAACCCTTATCTTATTAATGGTTCTTAATCTTTGGATTACATTTTTATTAGCACAGGGAATTAATATCTTCCATGTATTGTTTTGCTTTCCTATCTCCGTCTGCTGCATAAAATGTATCAGTTTTTGCTGGTTCCACTCAGCATGACCACATATAATTATTTTAACATCACACCTTAAAAATTCATCCCAATTATTCTTATAATCATATCCAAAATCCAAGACATAACTTTCATAATCGTCAGCCAAAAGTTTGGTTATTAGCTTGGAATTTCCGTTCTTATAAAAATCAATATTAGCAAATGAGAAAAAATTCGTCTCCTCTTTGCTCCACTGGAACACTTTTTGTAAACGGTTAAAGTCACTGTGTTCATTACTTTCTACTAATGCTGTTTTTCTACCTAGATTTTCACCCATGAAAAAAGAGATCATAATACTAGTATAGGTTACCCCTGCTCCTGGATGGACCCCCATAAGGCCAATAATATTTCTAGGATGACACCTACCATCTTCTCTTAATTTTCGAAAAAGCATTGGCTTTTTGTCCATCCTGTCCTCCTATTCCTTTGTAAAAACAATGTTCACTAGCAGAAAAAGACTTGCTAAATGGATCAGGGTTATAGGGAATTCGATAACAATGCCTATGTTCCATACTTTTCATAGCTTGTTGAAACATCTTACCATCCAGGTAATTGAATAGATAAATAATATCTTCATATTCTGTTACCATCTCCAATACCCTTTCTGCATATTCCAACTCCCAGTCCTTAGCACCTAATAGAAGAAGTTTAACGTCTGCACTAAGAAAGGCAGATAAATTGTCCTTAGTAAGACAACCAAAATCATGAACTATAAAATCATATTGTTTTATCTTATGAATATGGCCTTCTTCTTTGTCTTCATAGGGTACCATGGGAATAGATCCAATTTGTAATAAGCCTTCTTTCCGCTCAATATACCCATATCGTTTCCTGATTTTTCTTACACAATTGCTATTATTGTTCTCCTTATACAGGCACTTACTTTCATAAGAAGATAAATAAGTGGATAAGCGAAAACATAGGTGGCTTGTTCCTATCCTTGCTTGCACACCTGCAACAGCATATTGTATAGGTTGACTTGATTCATTAACTAACGTAACTTTTCTTCTGATTGAAGATAATTCTCTACTAATACGGGATACACAAGGATACCTCTGGGATGGATTTACCTTAAGACAGCGATTTATAATTTTCTTTAAGCGTTTGGAGCAATTCCTACTAGCATCAATATTATCTATTTCACTAATATCTGCTTTAAAGTACTGGCCTGTTACCATATAGTATAACAACATACCAATACCATAAACATCACTTCGTTCATCCACCTTGTTCCTACCATAAAGTTCTGGAGCTGCATAACCTTTTGTGCTATAAAAACTTTTTTTCTTATGAACTTCATCCAGATAGACTGCACTATCAAAATCAATTAATTTAACTGCATCTTTACTAATAATAATGTTATCAGGTTTTAGATCAAGATATAACAATGGGCGCTTTATTGAATGAATATATTGAATTAAATCACAGATTTGCATAGAAAAGCCTAATATTGTTTCCTCTCTTAATTTTCCTTCTTTATTGACATATTCCTTTAAAGTTAGACCTTCAAGATATTCTTCAATAATATAGGAACCATATTTATCTTTTTCAATATCATAAACTATAGGAATAGATGGATGAAAAAGTGATTTTAAAATATATGCTTCGTTTTGCCTTGCTTCATATAAGGGGTGTTCTTTGGGAATGAATTTTATTACACGATAAGAATTTAATAAGATATGTTCAGCTAGATAAACATTTGATTTACTTTCACCAGCTAAAGATTTAATTATACGATACTTTTTAAACCATATTTCCTGTGTCATTACCTCCTTTCATATGATCAATCAGAATATATGAATCTAAGTCTGCATATATTGTAACCATTTTGTGGGAAATGTTCAAGTGCTTTCTACACCTATTTTCCACCAAAGTTTTTTGTATATTTTGTTTAGTTTGCCATACTATATTATATTTGATTATATAATTATGTTAGTAAGTGTTCATATAAAATTCATATCTAAGTGTATTGACTTTAAAATGTTTTTATCCTATACTTTCAGTACACCGATAGAAGTAAGTGTTTAGAGTAACTTTTAATCCGTTCCTGTTTATTTTATAGAAAGGGGTGTACTCTATGAAAATAGAAAAAATCAATGATAATCAGATTCGTTGTACATTAAGTAAGAATGACCTAATTGACCGCGAGTTAAAAATAAGCGAATTGGCATATGGAACAGAAAAGGCTAAAACTCTTTTTCGTGATATGATACAGCAAGCTTTTTATGAATTCGGTTTTGAAGTAGAAGATATACCTTTAATGATTGAAGCCATCCCTATTTCACCAGAAAGCCTGGTCTTAGTAATCACTAAAGTTGAAGATCCCGATGAACTAGATACTCGTTTTTCAAAGTTCTCTTCCCTAGGGAAAGACCTGGATTCAGATGATAGTAACCAAGACAGCGATTCTTATGCGGATGAAATCATCAATAGTTTTGAGCTAGATGAAACAAACTCAAAAGACAACAACTTTAAAGATTTCTTAGACATAGATGATTCAGTTCAAGATGAAGATATGCACAAAGTTCAGATTCCTTCGAACTTATCTAAAGTTTTTAGATTCAATTCTCTTAACGAGGTTATTGATATTGCTGGTGCTTTAGTAGGTTTCTATCGGGGAGTTAATACTCTTTACAAGGACACTACAAAGTCTATATATTATCTTGTAATGACTCAATCAGACCATACTTTAGAGGACTTTAATAAGTTGTGCAACATTGCTTCAGAATTTGGTAATCCACAACGATACACTTATGCAACCGTTGATTATTATAAAGAACATTACGAAGTAATCGTTCGAGACCAAGCATTACAAATTTTGTCCGTTATGTAAGATATAAACTGATAAAAATAATATAATAATAGGAGCGTGTCGCATTCTAACTTAAAAGTTATTTTGCTACACGCCCTTATTATTGTATTATTTTATGTCAATAAAGTCGCCTCTATTATACATTATCTCATTACTCACCAGTTTGTTTACTGATTCTCTCCATTAAAACGTCTGGATCCAAACCGTGCACATAAGCCGCCTCTTCTAAAGTCTCTGATTGAGCAGAAGGACACCCTAAGCAGTGCATACCCATCTCCATTAATATAGGAACAATACTCTGGTCAGCTGTAATTGCTTGGTTTATTGTCATGTCTTTTGTTATCTGAGCCATAATCTTACCTCCTTAATATATATTAAATAAACAGAAAAATTATCTTTGTTGCATATAACTAGACTTTTATTATATATTATCATTTCTTCATCGTCAACTGCTTTTAAAAAATTGTCATAAGTTTAATAAATATTGTAGATCTGCTATTCCCCTTACACATAGGGATTTAAGGAATCTACATCTAAGATTCCTTTTTCATAGGACTTGATTTATTAGCCCTTCTATATTAAAATGTATTCTGTAATACTATAAATCCCTAAATAAGAACACAAAATTTAATTTTTCTATGCAATGTAATAAAGGAGGTTATAAAAATGGCTTATACAATTAGTGATGAATGCATTAGCTGTGGTGTTTGCGAAAGCGAATGTCCTACAAATGCAATCTCTGAAGGAGATTCTTATTATGTAATTGATCCAGATACTTGTATAGATTGTGGCGCTTGTGAACCAGTTTGTCCAACAAGTGCAATTTCTGCATCATAAAGTATTTTAATCAATCTTACATAAAGATTGAAGCTATTAGATTAACCACACAGGAAAAATCTAATAGCTTTTTTATTTAGATATATACATCGTTTTTTTGAAAAAATTTTGATTTTTTTCGTCTTGGTATTTTTGTAGCCGCCGCTAGGGTCCTACCGCTTTGGTAATCCCTTAATGTAGCATCAAACTTCCTATAACGCTCTTCCTCTTTTTCCTCTTGCAGTCTCATAAGATAATTCATCTCTCTTGTAACGCTTTCAGTAACATTATTGCTAATATCCTCTGACAATAAATAATTGTTCTGTCTAAGGGCATCAGTAATAATTTCATTCATAAGCACCTTAAATTGCTGCATTTTATCATGGGTAACCTTTTGAACATTATGATTACTTTCCTTTGTTAAAAGGCTTGTCTCTTCTTCTCCCTTATCAAGCTCTTCATCCTTATACATCTCTAACACCCTTCCATTCAATTTATCTTTTAGACGACAAGTAGTCATTTGATCTAGCTTGTCCATCTTATGTATATTAGGTAGAAGCATTTTAATAGCCTTAAGCTGAAATCCCTGTTCTTTAAGCCCTTTAACCTTTTTTAGAAGTTCAATATCTGCTTCTCTATAATAACGATGACCTAATTCATTACGTTGGATTGGGAGTTCCAACTCTTCTTCCCAATATCTTAGTACATGGGATTCAACTTCAACTCTCTTTGATGCCTCAGAAATCATAAATCTTACTTCACCCATCTATTAACCTCCCTGTATTTGTAATTCTTTACCGCTTTTTACATTATAACATAGCAATCATCTATTGCAATATAATTACTTCATTTATTTCTAAAACTTATCGACAGAAAAAGGGGCAACCTCAAGGAAGGTTACCCCTTTCAACAATATAACTTCTAATGCTCTAAATTTCCAAATTTTGTGTATTGTGATAACCATGCTAATTTTACAGTTCCTGTAGGACCATTTCTTTGCTTACCAATTATAACTTCAGCAACTCCTGGCTCTTCTGTGTCATGGTTATAATATTCATCACGATAAATAAACATAACTATATCAGCATCCTGCTCAATTGCTCCAGACTCTCTTAAATCAGAAAGCATTGGCCTTTTGTCCGGTCTTTGTTCCACTGCACGACTTAACTGAGACAATGCTACAACTGGCACATCAATCTCCCTAGCAAGTGCTTTTAGGGATCTAGAAATTTCAGAAATTTCCTGCTGTCTTGACTCAGCCCTCTTGCTTCCTGACATTAATTGAAGATAGTCAATAATAACTAGCCCTAAATTCTTTTCTAGCTTTAGTTTACGACACTTTGAACGCAATTCACTGACTGATATAGAAGAAGTATCATCAATAACCAGGTTTGAATTACCAATCACCCTAGCACTCTCCATTAGATCGCCCCATTCATCACTAGATAAGGATCCAGTTCTAATATTTTGAGAATCCACTCTTGAATTCATCGCTAAGAAACGTTTAACCAATTGATCTTTTGACATCTCCAAACTAAAGATAGCTGTTGTAACATCAGACTTAACCGCTGCATATTCAGCTATATTTAGAGCTAATGCTGTTTTACCCATAGACGGTCTAGCTGCTATAAGTATCAAGTCGGATTTCTGAAGCCCTGCCGTCTTATAGTCCAAGTCATAAAAACCTGTAGCTACACCTGTTACGTTACCTTTGTTTTTGGCTGCCGCCTCTATACTATCTATTGAGTTAAGAACAATTTCCTTAATATCAACAAATTCTTTAGAGCCTCGATTTTGTATAATATCAAATACTTGTTTTTCTGTCTTATCTAATATATCATCTAAACTCTCTTTATCTAAATAACATGAGTTAGCCGTCTCCTCAGACGCCTTTATAAGCCTTCTCAAGATTGCCTTTTCTCTTACAATCTGAGCATAATATCTTACATTGGCTGAAGTAGGAACAGCATCCACCAAATCTCTTATAAACTCTAAACTACTTACTTGGGCAGGCACATCCTTTTCTCTTAACCTCTCCTGAAGAGTAACCAAATCTACTGGTTTTCCTTCATTATGAAGTTCCTGCATGGTTTCATATAATACTGCATATTGTTGCTCATAAAAATCCTCACTGGTAATTACCTCGGAGGCTGCTATTATGGCATCTTTATCCATAATCATAGAACCTATGACAGACTGTTCCGCCTCTGAACTACGTGGTAACACTTTTTTTACAAAAGCTTCATCCATAGTGTATCCTCCCCCTAATAAATCAAAAGCTCTAAACTGTTTTCACCTTAAGATCTATCTGGGCTGTTACTTGAGGATGTAGCCTAACTGACAGTTTGTAATCTCCAGCATTTTTAATTGGTTCCTGTAACTGAACTTTCTTTCTATCTAGTTCTAAACCATGTTGTTCTTCTAAAGAAGCTACAATCTCCATTGTAGTAATTGATCCAAATACCTTACCACCTTCACCTGCTTTAAGCTCCATATTAACTGTTTTGTTCTCTAACTTTTTTCCAAATTCCTGTGCTTCAATCAGAATTTCTTCTTCTTCCCTTTTTTCTGCAGCCTTTTTCTTTTTAAGCTGATTAATATTCTGTTTCGTTGCCTCAACACCTAGTTTCTTCGGTATTATATAATTTCTTGCATAACCATCGTTCACATTAACGACTTCACCTTTTTTACCCAAAGCCCTTACATCCTCATTCAAAATTATC
Source organism: uncultured Herbinix sp. (assembly GCA_964590525.1). Taxonomy (GTDB): domain Bacteria; phylum Bacillota; class Clostridia; order Lachnospirales; family Lachnospiraceae; genus Mobilitalea. Next base: position 50,531 of record CAZPWO010000001.1, read on the forward strand.
TTCATAATTAAATCCTCCATTCTTTTAAAAACTACAGCTCATTTTCTTCAATCATAATCGATAGTGTTTTTTTCAAATCCTCTATAGCACCTTCCACTGTGCCACCTTCAAGCTGGCAGCCAGCAACACTAAGGTGTCCGCCACCTCCAAATTTCTCCATAACAACTTGTACATTAACTTCATCTATAGATCTAGCACTAACATATATCCTATCACCATATTCCGTAAATGCAAATGAAGCTTTAACACCTGCTATATTTAATAATTCATTAGCTACTTGAGCTCCTAAAACTGTTGGACTTTCCACTTGTGTTCCATCACAAACGGCTATGGCAAATTCCCCTCTAAATATTTCTGAATTGGCTACAGCATCAGCCTTTGTCCTTATATCAATAACATCACTACGGAATGATTTACGTAGCCTTGTTACATCTGCACCATTTCTTCTTAAATAGGCTGCCGCCTCAAAAGTTCTAACCCCAGTCTTAGTTAAGAAGTTATTGGTATCAATCATTATACCTGCATATAAGGCATCTGCTTCTAAGGGTTTTAGCTTTAAATTGCCCCCAATATATTGTAGAATCTCAGCTATCATCTCACTTGTAGAAGAGGCAAATGGCTCAATATAAGATAATACTGCCTTGTCAATTGCTTCATCAGTCTGTCTATGGTGATCAAAGATTACTATGGTATCACAATAATCTAATAACTCTTCACATTCTAATAGACTAGGCTTATTGGTATCAACAATAACAAGAAGGGTGTCAGAATCAGCAATTTCAAGGACCTGTTCATTTTCTAAGAATAAATCCTTCTCATATTCAGGATTATCTACAAAACGTTCCATCACAGATCTTAATGAATTTGTTACTTCGTTGATTACTATATGGGCCTTTTTATTAAATGTTTTAGCAACTCGGTATACTCCAATTGCTGCCCCAAAAGAATCCACATCCCCTAATTTATGTCCCATAACAACAATATTATCCTTGCTCTCCACAAGCTCTCTAAAAGCTTGCGCTTTAACCCTAGCCTTAACCCTAGTATTCTTCTCTAGCTGTATACTTTTTCCACCAAAATAAGATATCTTTTCTCTGTTTTTAATAACCGCTTGGTCCCCACCACGCCCTAGGGCTAGGTCCATTGCAGCCCTTGCATATCCATATCCTTCATTATAAGTGTCCGCATTTACACCTATTCCAATACTAATGGTAACAGCCATCTCATTCCCAATGTTTATATCTCTAACTTCTTTTAAAATAGAAAACTTATTCTCTTGAAGTTTAGACAAGTACTTATATTGCATAACAAACACATATTTGTCCTTCTCCAACTTCTTAATTATAGCATCAATACCTTGCATGTATTTGTTTATTTTCCTATCAACTAAAGCGGTAAGCAGAGAACGCCTCACCTCTTCCACTGTATCTAAAGCTTCATCATAATTATCAATATATAATAATCCAGTGATTAACCTCTTGTCTCTGTTCTCCTTCTTCAAGTGTATATTCTCAGTCTCATCATAGAAATAAATCGCAACTAAGGAGTACCCTTCATCTTCCAGCTTTGTTGCCTCTATATCACTCCAATTACTATCAGAGTCAAGAGAGGGAACTATAACACTACGAAGAACCACCCTATAATTTCTCTCATTATACTCAAGATGTATCTCCTCATCCAATACTTGGTCTGGAAAATGTTCTCCTGTAATCTGGGGGAAAATCTGTGAGATAGAGCGTTTTGCCACATGTTTTAATTCAAGCAAATCCATAAATTCATCATTACCCCATTGAATCTTGCCGTCAAGATTAACTATTGCATAGGGTAGGGCCAACTCCTTCAACAGATGTTTTTGTACCTGTCCATAGTCCATTGCGTATATAATTAATTCATTGGCAATTTTATCTCTACGGACTATAAATACAATTGTTGTAACGACAAAATAAGTTAAAACAAAAATAGTCACTACAAACCCTGCATCAGAGTTTATAAGATAGACCCACAAATTCATGATTATTAATAATAAAGTCAAAAAAACTGGCCAATACAGATATCTTTTTAATGTACTATGTCCTTTTAGATCCTTATCCATAATAAACTCCTTTAAGACCTATTTGTTTATTAGTATAACATTTTACTTTACTAATTGAAAGAGCTTGTTTAAATAAAAAAAGCCCTTGTGCATCTATATACAAGGGCTTTTTTGCTTTTTCAGTATTTAATTGATTAACATCAGGATTAATCAGCTGAGTAAGGCATTAATGCAACATGCCTTGAGCGTTTTACAGCAACTGTAAGTGCTCTTTGATGTTTTGCACAGCTACCTGTGATTCTTCTTGGAAGAATTTTCCCTCTTTCAGACACATACCTTCTTAGTTTGTTAACATCTTTGTAGTCAATACCGTCATATTTCTTGTCGGCACAGAACGCACAAACTTTTTTTCTTTTACGTCCAAAACTTCTTCTTGGACCTCTATTATTACCTGCCATATTACAACCTCCTTATCCGATATAGTTGTATCAAATATTAATTAAACGGCAATTCTTCGTCAATCCCGTCTGGAATATTCATAAATCCATCCCCAACATCACTGCTAGGTTGTGAGTTATTGTTACTATTGGCGCTGCGGTTAGCATCGCTAATTGCTTTGCTTTCAACGAACTCAACTTCCTCAACCACAACATCTGTTGTGTAAACCTTTTGTCCATCTTTATTAGTGTAGCTACCTGTTTGTATCCTGCCAACAGCACCCATCTTCATACCTTGGGTGAAATATTTTTCTATAAATTCAGCAGTCTTTCCAAAGCTAACACAACCAACAAAGTCAGCATCTTGGTTATCATTAGCTCTTTTAAATCTACGATCAACTGCCAATGTATATCTAGCTACTGCTACTGGGTTTTCCCCCTGAGAATATCTTATGTCAGGGTCCCTTGTCAAACGTCCCACTAATATTGCTTTATTCATAAATAACTACCTCCTTCTTATATCCGCCTTAGAGTAGTAAGTATAATATTAAGCATCTTTTCTAATAGTAAGATATCTTAAAACATTATCCATAATTCTAACTCTTTGTTCTACTTCAGATGGAACAGTAGAATCAGCATCAAATTGAATGAAATAGTAAAAGCCTTCGTTCATTTTCTGAATCTCATAGGCTAATCTTTTTCTTCCCCAGTCATCAACAGCGGTAACATTACCACCAAACCTTGCAATCAGATCTTTCACTGATTCCAATGTAGCTGCTCTGGTTTCATCATCAATCTTTGCATTTACAACTAAGGCAAATTCATATTGATTCATAGTTGTTTTGCACCTCCTTTTGGACTCTGGCCCCTTTATAATAAAAGAGCAAGGATTTATTTTTTATATAACATATCACAATAAGTGATGATACCACAAGTTTAACAATAAAACAAGCATGTTTTTCAACAAAATCAGATGAGCTAATCCGTCAAAATTACTTTTTCCCCCTAATGATGGTTACTGCATTGTTCAGATTCTCTATTGTAACACTTTTATGTTTACCAGCATATTCACCATCAATTGTCCATTTAATTTCTTTTCCCGATAAAACCTTAAGCTCTTTTACTGGAAGATAAGCGACGTGTTCACTTTTAGTGTTTCCATGGAGAAGATCATTAACGATAGCCTGAAGTTCCAATACATTCTGCGGAACTTTAATAAATATACCTTCAAAGACCCCATCATCAAGCATTACATCCTTGCCCGTAATTCCCTTAAACCCCCCTATAGAACTAGAGTTAGCTATCATACCATATATAAATTCATCTTCTATGACCCTATCTTCAGAAACTATCCTTATGCGGTACGACTTCCATTTGGGTATGCCCTTGATGCCTTCTAGTATATAGGCAAGCCTGCCTAATATATTTTTTGTAGCTTGAGGAGTAACATAGGACACATCGGTAAAAAGGCCAAATGCAGCTGCATAAACAAAATGTATTCCGTTCAATCTACCTATATCACAGGAAAATGCTTGTCCTTTTAGAACAAGCTCTGCCGATTCCAGTATGTTTTTAGGAAGTCCAAGACTATATGCAAAATCATTAGTTGTACCAGAAGGTATATATCCAATGTTTACCTTTTTGTCTGATAAAAGCATACCAGATACTACTTCATTTAAGGTACCATCCCCTCCTGAACATACAACAATGTCATATTCATCTTTACTAAGACATTCTTTAACGATTCTTGTGGCATCTCTTTCTTCCATGGTTGAGTATATAACTACTTCGTAACCATATTTAACATAAAGCTCTATAATAGAGGATAAATGTTGCTTAATTCCTCCCTTACCAGCATAAGGATTGTATATAAAAAGCATTCTCTTTTTTCTAGTGTCCATCTTTTCTCCTCCCTTGCTTACTAATATAAATACACAGATAACATCCGTTAAATTTTACCTTATTGTTGATTCTATCACTAAACCAATACATATACAAGCACAAGAAAAACATCACCATAGCCAAGTAAAGTCTAAAATTCATTCTGAATCTCTTGGCTTTAGTGATGATTTCTCTATAATATAGACTTATTCTAAATTAAATAATTTTTTATAACTATCAATACTTTTTTCAATAACCTCAGCAGCTCTCTCAGCACCTTCAAATTTATTAACTGCCGTTTCCATGTTCTCTAGTTCCTTATATACACTGAAAAAGTGTTTCATTTCAGCAAAAGTATGAACTGGCAAGTCTGCTATACTTTTATGCATATTATAGCCAGGATCAGTAAATGGTATAGCAATAATCTTTTCATCACGCATGTTATTATCAATCATATTCATCATGCCAATGGGATAACACCTAACTAAAGTCAAAGGCTCTAGAGGTTCTGAACATAGGACAAGAACATCTAATGGATCTAAGTCATCAGCATAAGTTCTAGGAATAAAACCATAGTTTGCTGGATAATGAGTTGATGTATGAAGAATTCGGTCCAGTATTATTAGTCCTGTTTCTTTATCAAGTTCATGTTTTTTCTTGCTTCCCTTAGATATCTCAATAACCGCCACAAAATCATTTGCTTTAATTCTATCTGGGCTAATATCATGCCAAATATTTTTCATACCCATCCACCCTTCGAAGATTGTCTTACATTTTCGGCTTTATTATAAGCCATTATCTCCAAGAATGCAAACATGATATTATCCTATGATTAAATTAGTCTTTACATCTTTCATATCTGGATTCAGGTCTTTCTCCTCCGTAAGATCAAGCACTGGATATCCATCTATATCAAAATGTACACGGCGAAGCCCTGAACTTCTTGGACCATCAACACTTGGGCGGGCATGATATGCATTCCACACATCCCCATTATCATCAATAACATAAGAGTTATGTCCAGGTCCATATTCCCCAGGGACACTTCTACTAGTTAGGAGAGGATAATTACCCTTTACCCAGCTGTCTGGATCCAGTAGGTCAGAACCAGGCTCTGCTGTAAGTAGGGCTACAACATAAGTTGCATCAACTGCTGCACTAGAGAAGGTAAGAAATATCTTCTCATCTGTTATAAGTGCATAAGACCCTTCATCTACAAATGTGTGGTTATTTGCCCAACCATAGTCAGGCTTTGACAATAGAACTGGGTCTGTAGTAAGTTGCCATGGTTTTTTAGGGTCTATCTTGGCAATATATAACCATGCACCAATATCAACCGGCAGGAACTGCCTTTCAGACCATGAAACATAATATTCTCCATCCCATTTAAAGCAAGTCATATCAAGAGAAATAACCTTTCCTGCTTCGCATAAGTAGGAACCATCCTTCTTCAACACCCTTTGAGGCATTGACCAGTCCTCTTTCTTGGTAGGGTCTCCACCCTCTTTCAACTTCATTATATGACACTCTTCTTCAAAGAACTCACCTGGAGTAGCAGCATGAAATATATATAATTCATCTTCAACAATATGAAACTCTGGTGCCCAAAGTAATCCACCTACATGGTCATAAGTTTTAGAATCTAGTATTAAATGCTCTTCTGCCTCTACAAGTTCAGGAATAGTATTAGCTTGCCTAATATAAAGAGTATGATTGTCGTCAGCATCATTGGTTGCTATAAAATAATATTTCCCATTCCATTTTCCTATACATGGGTCAGCACGGTTTATAGCAATGGGGAATTCATAGTGATCTTGATGGATCCTTCCACTAATCTCATAGGTCCCCTTCTTGTTCCAATCAAGATCGTCCGTATTCCAGTCAACCACTTTCATAGAGCTTGTGCCGTCATTGTAGATAGCCTTTACCTTAACCTTGTTTAGGTCTTCTATAGATGAAGCCTTCACTTCTTCTGGAACTTCAGTTGATACATGATAAGGGGTTGATAATCTTAGTTTCAACCTCTCCCCTATTTCTCCATCAACAGCAATAACATTACCAGGAACAATTCCTTCAATATCAGTAGAGACTTTATCTGTTTTATTAGGATTACTTATCTTAACTACTTGAACACTTGCTTCTAAGTCAAATAAATCTGCCTTATCAGCAAAATACCACTGGCCGCTTTCATCCTGCCATCTAATCTGGTATACTTTTTTATCTTTATCATAATTACATAAAATATCTTGTACAAAAACATCAGGATGTAGATTAATTAAACCCACTTCTTCATATTGCAACAAATCATCTGATGTGAAAAACAGGACTTTGCCCTTACTTTCATCATCATTATCACCATTCACTTCAATTCTAATAGCAAGCACACCAAATGTCCCATCTTCCATATAGAAAATGTATGGACATTTTAGACTTTTTGGGTTCATTGTTAGGTCTTCATTATCTGTTGCCTTAGCAAATAAAACCCCGGAATTATGATTAAGGGCTTCATAATTTTCTCCATCCCTACTATATGCCAAGTGCATACTATAGGCCAATTTCTCTGCATAAATAATATCTTCTTTTGCTTTTCTGCTATAACACAAAACATATCTTTTATCCTTCATTATGCCGCCTCCATATTAGTCTATTATTTGAAAGTCCAATAATCCATCTTATAACCTTCTCCATAGAATACAAATACCAGATCATGTTCACCTGTAATAGTAGATAATAAATCGATTGTAACTTCCTTGAAGTCTTCTGAATCATCTGCATCTATCTTTAGGTGACCAATTGCATCGCCAGTTGGTTTATCCAAGCGAATCTCAATAATACCGAAACCTTCTTTTGGAGCTTTTACATTTGCAGTAAATGTACTTGCCCCTTTATCACCAAAGTCTGCTCCATACACTGCCGTCCAGTCTCCAGTGTTAATGTCAGTGATGGCCATATTTCCAGTTCCACTATTGGCTGCAATTTCATCAATAAGAACTGTACTAATACCTGCCATTGTTCCCATGGTCTCTGCTTCAACCCTCTCATATGGATTTAAGCCTTTTAACTGTTTAGGACCAAGTTCTGTTGCAATAATAGGTTTAATTGACCCATCCTCATCTACAGTTACTGGATCAATATGAGTATTACGATAACCTTCTGATATACCCATTCTGTTTTCTATTATCTGTGTATGATAAGCTATATATAATTGATCATTGTGCTCAAACATACAGTGGTGGTTGGTTCCATGTATTCCAAAGAAATAGCCTGGATTTCTTAGTATTGACCCCTGTAGTTCAAAAGGTCCTAATGGGTTTTTACTAGTCATATAAACAATCTCTGCACTGTTAAATCCAAGTTCTTTTCCATCCTTAGGGTCTACATTCCAGTTACTACAGTATGAATAATAATAGGTATCTCCTATCTTGTTAATTCCTGAATCTTCAAATAGGTAAGGAGTTTCCATGCTTATTGGTGTTCCAGCAAGACTAATCATATCATCAGCTAGCTGAGCCATACGGCCAGTTCCTGGATTAGCATACTGTTCATTAGGAACTCCACCACCAAAATATATATATCCTGTACCGTCATCATCTACTAGAACTGCTGGGTCAAATAACCATGCAACATTGCCACAATTTGGTGTAGACCTGGATATTAAAGCTTCTCCTAAAGGATCAACAAAAGGTCCAATTGGGCTATCTGATGTTATCACTCCAATTCCATTTCCACCATTTGCAAAGTATATAAAGAATTTATCTTGTCCATCAATCTTTTTGTGAGCTACTGCTGGAGCCCATGAGTTATTACCCCATTTGGCTGCACCATTAGGACCTGCTGCCTTTATCTCACCATGGTCAGTCCAGTTTACTAAGTCATCTGATGAAATAACATTTAAGGTGTTAATTCTGCTAAAACTATTATTCAGTGCTGTTCCATCTGAATCATATTCAATAACATCAGCAGTCATATAAAGATATACCCTGCCATTATATGAGATAGCATATGGGTCAGCACCAAAGCGCTGAGTCATAAGTGGGTTTTTATAACCATAAGGTTTTAAAGTTTCTGTTAATGTAATATCTGTAAAATATTTTTCCATATTTTCCTCCTCTTGTTGAATTATATCTTCTTCTGGTTTATTTGTTCCATCCTCTAGTTGTGACCTTTCTGAACCTTTCCCTGAACATGCCGACAATGTCGTTGCTAGTAAGGCTAACAAGGCCACAGCTGAGAACACTCTTCTTTTGCTCATGATTTCCGCCTCCTTAAATAGTCACTATTACTAAATTTATGCCTACTTACACTAACAATACATCATTTGTATACAAAAAATCTACTTATATATTACTAGCTTTTTATCATATAATGCTATGGCCTAAGAAATTTTATAGTTTTATTTTTGTAAATGCACGACAATCTATATCTGTATCCATTAAAAATCCCATAGATTTATAAAATCCTACTGTCTTTTCTGTGTAATCTGTTAATAAGTGTATCTGATAAACATCCTTGTATTCATCTACAATACGCTGCATAAGTGCCCTTCCAATTCCTCGCCTGTGATATTCTGGGCGAATCAACACATCTTGGATAAACACAACTGAGTAACCATCCCCAACTGCCCTAATAATTCCTACTAGCTTTTCATCAACATAAGCCCCGTATGTTTTTAAGGAATTGCTATATGCGTTTTTTAACATAGATGGATCTGCTAAATACCTATCCCAACCTACACTATTATATAAGTCTAAAATCTCTTGTTCATTATAATTTTTGTATTCATTGATTGTATA
>CAZPWO010000001.1:59773-65398 GCA_964590525.1 uncultured Herbinix sp.
GATCCTGAAGGTTCCTATATATTCACTGTAACAGTAGGAATTGTTGCCGATAATGAATATACTCAAGTACTATCATGGACTAGCAATTTTCCTATGTTTGCTGTTATTGTTAATGGCGGTGACCAATTTAATCTCTATGAATATAATAATGCTTTTCGGGAAGATAGTAATTTGCTTTCACCTATAGACGAATCAGGACTTCCTGCTAATGTTAATCACGTCTCAATCCTTATGTGTCCAGAGGCCCTTAGCACCGATTTATCCTTGCCTTTACAAATAGGAAGACTATCAACTATTCTCATAGTTAATACAATATTCCAAGTTATATCAACAATATTGCTTTGTATATTAACACTTTTAACCTTCCTACTACTATTTGGATCAACTTTTAATCTGTTTGCCACTTTTATTTGCAAATCATGTAAAAAGCCACAGTTACCTGACAAAGACCAATGTGATAAGAAGAAGGATAAGGATTGTCATAAGAGGCCCCCAGATTGTAACAAGAAGCCCACAGATTGCCATAAGAAACCCGCAGATTGTCACAAGAAAGAAGAAAAAATTTGCCATCATAAACCCATAGATTGTGATTATAAAAAAGATAAAAACTGCAAGCAAAAACCTACAGATTGTGATCAGAAAAACAAATTCCCATATTGTCAGGATTTTCACGATTTCTTTTAATTAACTTTAAATTTAAATATCAGGTACAGTTTATACTTCATAAACTGTACCTGATACCAATTATAAATTCATCCTTATTTAGCCAAAGTATGAATACCACCTTATTATTGAACAAAAACGGTTCCTGCTTCACCTTTCAATGCCTTCTTACAATTTTCTACAGAAGTAATTATTGCCTTACGGCCTTTCTTTGAATTCACAAAGTTACAGGATGCATTAACTTTTGGGAGAATAGATCCAGCTTCAAATTCTCCTTGTGATGCTAGAAGATCAGCCTCTTTTGATGTAAGACTATCCATATATATTTGATTGGGCTTTCCAAAATTCATAGCAACCCTTTCAACTCCTGTTATTAATAAAAGATACTCTGCATCCAACTCTATACCCAGCTTCTCAGCAGCAAAGTCCTTATCAATTACTGCATCTACTCCTTTATAAGTACCATTCCCTTCTTTGACTACTGGAATTCCTCCCCCTCCAGCTGCTATTACAATAAATCCTTGATCAACAAGGTGACCAATAGCATCCATTTCAATTATTTTAATTGGTCTTGGGGAAGCAACAACATGTCTAAATCCACCGGTTATTTCCTCACGCATAGTGTATCCATACGTCTCATTAAGATGCTTGGCCTCTTCCTGTGAAACTGTAAAACCGATTGGCTTATCAGGGTTCTTAAAATGCTCATCCATAGGATCTACTTCCACATGGGTTACAAGAGAAACCCCTTGGTAGTCAAGCTTTCGCTTCATAGATTCATATGTTATTGCATATTGCAGATGATATCCTACATAGCCTTGACTCATTGAAGTACACTCCTTCAAAGGCATAGTATTTGGTTGGTATTTCTCGTGGGCTGCATATATTTGCCCAACTTGGGGTCCATTTCCATGGACAATTACTACTTCATAGCCCATCTCAGCAATGTCAATAATAGAAACAGCAAGTTCTTTTGCTTTCTCCAATTGCAAGCTAGAATCTTTTCCACCTTTGGGGTCTAATAAGGCATTGCCTCCAATGGCAATAACAACTCTCTTTTCCTTCATCTTTTTCCCTCCGCAAAGTATACTTAAGATTTTATAAATTCTTTTAATTATATATGATTTTCTTCTAGATTGCATTAATTATTTTTAATTTATTAGAATTTGTTTTATTGTTTTCTTAACCAACAGCCAACTCTTTTATTTATGTAATATTGCACCATACATATTAAAAATAATATATAACTTACCATATTTTGCGTACACATATTTGCTACTAATATAGCTTTCTATACTTTCTTCTTATCAAACATACTGAAACAAAGATTACAATGCAGATTATCTGCGTTAAGGATAGGCTTATTATAAAAACATTCCTAGACCCCCTAAGAAAGTCAAAAGTAAATCTGACAATACTATAAATCATTAAGTAATTACATATTATAAAATCACTTTTAATATTATAAAAAATGTATATAGTTATTGTTAAACTAACAAAAGCTTCAATCAATTGAATAGGAATATCTAACATTGAATTGCAACAACCTGCAAAGAAACATCCTACTTTACCAAAAGAATAAATTATAGGAAATGATATTATATATATTCCTAACAAATTAGGAAAACAAATTTTATATAGTTTACAATATAAAAAAACTCCTAAAATCCCTCCTATAAGCCCTCCAGTAAAATTAAATCCACCTGCTAATAAGCGATAATATTTATTTAAAAACAAGTCTAAATTTTCCACTATATAAAATATTTTAGCGCCAATTAAAAAAGAAATTAGCCAATAAGGGAAGCAAAAGATTATATCAATAGTTTTTACATGGTGATTTTTATTTAAATAAAGCATTAATATAAAACTGCTTATTATTCCAAATGCAAAAAGCAATGAATATGTACTTATACAATAATTCTTAAAATAAATTGTTGATAACATTTAATTATCTTCTTTCTTCTAATAATCATAAAATGATTTTGCCCTTGAATCATTGCTATTTGCTTTATATACCATTACTTTAGGTTTATTTCTTTCCCCTATTCCATTTCTGTATTTCACATAAGCAACATCATCAACCATTTCAATTACATAGTTATCTGACGTAATTATTATAATATTTATACCAATAAAATGGAAATTAGGGTCATGAGGATTAAATTGATTGAAATTATTATTTATGTCTTGTATAGAATTAGCCAGTTGAATAATCGTATATTTATATTGATTAATAATAGTATCTAAATTTATATTTAATTTGAAATATAATTCGGTATCAGCCGAGCCTGCCCTACCTGTCTTATTTATATAATATGGACTTTTTTCATATTCATTAATATCTTCAGAAACTATACTTAATTCTTTTAAAATATCCCCACCTTCCTCAGGAATATCTACCTTTCCCCTAACATCTTCTTTAACATTTGAGTATTCTACAAATCCATCAAATCCAATATTGCTTATTTCCTTTAGAATTTTATCGGAATTATCTCTTAGTGCCAAATATGTTAAATATGTATCCTGGTAAGTTTCTTTATAAAGATTACCTTCTTTTGTTTTATCATAGCACAAATAAAATTCCAAATCATTTTTTGTAGAATATGCCTTGTAATAATGTTTAAAGCTATCTTTAACTTTCCAAGTAAAAAAAGTAGAACCATCACAATCAAGTGAGTCTTTGTTTTGTACTGTAGATAAAAATTTAACTTCCATAGATTCTTCAGAATATTTGCTTTGTAAATAGTCTGCTATTTTTTTTTCATTGTTTTTATCCCTATTAGGCTTAACAGCAATAAATATAAATACAAGCAGACAAAATAGCATCATTAAGCAAAAAACTATTATCCTTTTTCTCATTATTGTAAAACCATCCTTTCAAGATTAAATGGCTTATAATACAAACTTATCTACATTATATACTTCCAAATATTATAAATCAATTATAATTTTCTTATTGCATATCCTAATTAAGGCGACAAGCAGAAATTGAACACAGGTCGAATCTGAAATCTTATTAAAAAAATAGAGAATGGGCCACTCACGTGACCCATTCTCTATTTTACTATTTTAAGGCGACAACCAGATTTGAACTGGTGATCAGGGTGTTGCAGACCCATGCCTTACCACTTGGCTATGTCGCCATATATTATTTTCTTCCTGATAGCTATCTTATTATAGCAACAGTCTATTTATACGTCAAGTACTAACATTTTTCTATTTTTCATATTATATCTATATTCTTTTATAAATTTTTATGGTATCTTTATTATATGCAACACATTTACTTACAAATATAAAAGCAAAGGATTATTACAATGGATAAATTGTCAAATAAAAAGAAGTTCAGTCGCATTTCATTAATTATCATATCACTTGGACTACTCGCTTTTATTACTGTTTTTATTATTAATGGCTATGTAAAGGCCTCAACAAAATATAAGATACTTTCTCTTGAACAAGCAGTTAACTTAGAGGATGTTGACTGTATTCTCATATTAGGGGCAGGTGTATGGGGAGATAGGCCATCACATATGCTGGAAGATAGGTTGATTTATGGCGTTAGCTTGTATGATATGGGTGGATCAAAGCGTTTACTAATGAGCGGAGATCATGGACGAGAGGACTACGACGAGGTAAATGTGATGAAGAACTATGCTATTAATAAAGGGGTTCCTTCCTCAGACATTTTCATGGACCACGCTGGTTTTTCTACCTATGAAAGCCTTTATAGGTCAAGGGATATATTTCAGGCAAAGAAGATAATTATTGTTACTCAAGAGTATCATTTATATAGGGCCCTATATGTGGCTGACAGGTTGGGAATTGAGGCTTATGGTGTAGCTTCTAATCCCCGTGAATATGTGGGACAAAGCAACCGTGATCTTAGAGAAATTGTTGCTAGAACAAAGGATTTTTTCTATGTCCTAGTAAAGCCAAAGCCTAGCTATTTAGGCGAAAGTATTCCTGTTAGTGGAGATGGTGATATGACCAATGACTATTAGAAACATTACATTTCACTAAAGCAAGTCAGCAACAAGCATGCTAGGATAATCCATTGTAGGTTAAATAACTATGGGATAAAATTAGTATAGAATAAAATTAAGACACAACATAAAACACTAACAAGGAGGACACAATATGTCATTTAAACTTACAGTTATAGGTGCGGGAAGCGTCGGCTTTACCCGTACTTTGTTTTCAGACCTGATGTCTGTTCCAGAATTTCATAATATTGAAGTATCATTTACAGATATTAACCAGGATAATCTAGATATGGTTACATCTCTTTGTCAAAGAGACTTGGATGAGAATGGTATTCCCATTAAAATTCATGCAACATTAGATCGTCGTGAGGCACTTACTGATGCCAGGTATATAATTAATTGCGTTCGAGTTGGAATGCTAGAAGCATTTGAATCGGATATTGAAATTCCACTTAGATACGGAGTGGACCAGTGCGTTGGTGATACCCTATGTGCAGGTGGCATCATGTATGGGCAAAGAGGAATCCCTGCTATTCTTGATTTTTGTAAGGACATTCGGGAAGTATCAGAAGCAAATGCCATTATGTTAAATTATTCTAACCCAAATGCTATGATAACCTGGGCAGCCAACAAATACGGTGGTGTAAATACTATTGGCCTTTGTCATGGAGTCCAGGGGGGCCATAGTCAAATTGCAGATGCATTGGGATTAGAACAGGATGATTTAGATATTATCTGTGCAGGAATTAACCATCAGACATGGTACATTTCCGTAAAACATAAGGGACAAGATATGCTTCCAAAGATTCTTCAGGCATACCAATCCAATGAACATCTTTCCCAGACAGAAAAAGTTAGAATAGATATGCTTAAGAACTTTGGCTACTACTCTACTGAATCAAACGGCCATCTATCAGAATATGTGGCATGGTATCGTAAAAGACCTGAGGAATTAGAAAAATGGATCGATCTTGGT
>CAZPWO010000002.1:0-44423 GCA_964590525.1 uncultured Herbinix sp.
ATTTTGCTTCATATATTGTAATAGATAAAGGTGAAACTGAACTTCAATATAAACAAATCCTTACGGAGTTGGAAAAACAAGAAGCAGAGGAAGCCTATGGATATGACTCATTTCGAACAGGAATGGGTGCGGAAGCTATACAGGAAATCTTAAGGAATATTGACCTTGATAAGGAAGCACAAGATCTAAGAAATGGGCTAAAGGATTCAAAAGGTCAAAAGCGTGCAAGAATTATAAAAAGATTAGAGGTTGTTGAAGCCTTTCGTGAATCAGGCAATAAACCGGAATGGATGATATTAGAAGTTGTTCCAGTTATTCCCCCGGATTTACGACCAATGGTTCAATTTGATGGTGGACGCTTTGCTACTTCTGATATGAATGATTTATATCGTAGAATTATAAACCGTAATAATAGATTGAAAAGACTTCTTGAACTGGATGCACCGGATATAATTGTCCGTAACGAGAAGAGAATGTTACAGGAAGCAGTTGATGCATTAATTGATAATGGAAGAAGAGGTAGGCCAGTGACAGGTCCTGGTAATAGACCACTTAAGTCTTTATCAGATATGTTAAAAGGTAAACAGGGACGCTTTCGTCAAAACCTCTTAGGTAAACGTGTTGACTATTCTGGCCGTTCCGTTATTGTAGTAGGACCTGAATTAAAGCTATATCAATGTGGTCTTCCTAAAGAAATGGCCATAGAACTATTTAAGCCATTTGTTATGAGGGAATTAGTTAAAGAAGGAACAGCACATAATATAAAAGCAGCCAAGAAGATGGTTGAAAGGTTGGAAGCAGAAGTATGGGATGTTTTAGAAGAGGTTATTAAGGAGCATCCTGTTATGCTAAACCGAGCACCTACTCTTCATAGATTAGGTATACAAGCGTTTGAGCCAGTTCTTGTTGAGGGTAAAGCTATTAGGTTACATCCTTTAGTTTGTACAGCTTATAATGCGGATTTTGATGGAGACCAGATGGCAGTGCATTTACCATTATCAGTAGAGGCACAAGCGGAGTGTCGCTTCCTCCTACTATCTCCAAACAACTTACTAAAACCATCAGACGGTGCACCGGTAGCAGTGCCATCCCAAGACATGGTATTAGGTATATATTATTTGACAATTGAGAAGCAAAATGAGTCAGGAAAAGTTTATGCATTTAAGGATATAAGTGAGGCTATTCTTGCTTATGAAAATAAAAAGATTTCTCTTCATGAGATGATTAAGGTTAGAAGAACTGGAATTAATAAAGATGGAGAAAAGGAATCAAGAATTATCCAATCTACTATAGGACGTTTTATATTTAATGAAATTATTCCACAGGATCTTAGATTTGTTGATAGGGATAAAGATGAAAACTTTCTGAAATTAGAAGTGGATTTTAAAGTTGCTAAGAAGCAATTAAATGAGATAGTTCAACAATGTATTAACGTTCATGGTGGAACTCAAACAGCTGAGATATTGGATGATATTAAAGCCATGGGATTCAAATATGCAACTAGTTCAGCAATAACAGTTTCTATTTCTGATATGGAAGTTCCAGAAGAGAAAAAAGAGATATTATCTGAAGCTGAAGGAATAGTTGAGACTATAGCTAAGGAATACAAACGAGGAAGAATGACAGAAGAAGAAAGATACAATGCTGTTATTGAAACTTGGAAAGAAGCAGATGATGATCTAACGAAGATACTTTTATCTCAATTGGATGTATTCAACAATATTAAGATGATGTCTGACTCTGGAGCTCGTGGTTCTGAGCAGCAGATAAAACAGCTGGCTGGTATGCGTGGTCTTATGGCTGATACAACAGGTAAAACTATTGAGTTACCTATAAAGTCCAACCTAAGAGAAGGGCTTGATGTTTTGGAGTATTTCCTATCTGCTCATGGAGCTAGAAAAGGTTTATCTGATACGGCACTACGTACAGCGGATTCTGGTTACTTAACCCGTCGTTTAGTAGATGTGTCACAGGACGTTATTGTTCGTGAAGAAGATTGTAAACATCAAAACAATGGGGAAATACCAGGTATATCTATAAAAGCATTTACCGATGGAAGTGAAGTTATAGAAGGTTTAGAAGAAAGAATTAGAGGTAGATATTCTTGTGAAACTATAACTGACAAGGATGGCAAGGTAATTGTTAAGGCAAATCGTATGATAACACCACATAGAGCTGCTGATATAATTGCAAGCGGTATAGAAGAAGTAAAGATTAGAACAATATTAAATTGTACATCCCATTTAGGTGTATGTGCGAAATGTTATGGTTCAAATATGGCAACAGGTGAAGTTGTTCAAGTAGGCGAGGCAGTAGGTATAATTGCAGCACAATCTATTGGTGAACCAGGAACCCAGCTTACAATGCGTACTTTCCATACTGGTGGGGTGGCCGGAGACGATATTACTCAAGGTCTTCCTCGTGTGGAAGAGCTGTTTGAGGCAAGAAAGCCTAAAGGGCTAGCAATAATTGCAGAGTTTGATGGTACTGTTGTTCTGAAGGATACCAAGAAGAAGAGAGAAATTGTTATAACCAATGGTGAAACAGCTGAATCTGAAGCCTACCTTGTTCCTTACGGTTCAAGAATAAAAGTAATGGAAGGCGATTTGGTAAAAGCGGGTGACGAACTAACGGAAGGTAGTGTGAATCCTCATGACATCCTTAATATAAAGGGAGTGCGTGCAGTACAGGATTATATGCTTCAGGAAGTTCAGAGAGTTTATCGTCTGCAAGGTGTTGAGATTAATGACAAACATATTGAAGTTATAGTTCGCCAGATGCTGAAGAAGGTTCTTATAGAGGATAACGGTGATACCAACTTATTGCCAGGTTCATTAGTTGACATGATTGATTATATTGAAACTAACGACATAATGGAAAAAGAGGGACTAGAGCCTGCGGTAGGACGACAGACTATACTGGGTATTACAAAGGCCTCTCTAGCAACAAAGTCATTCCTTTCAGCAGCTTCATTCCAGGAGACCACAAAGGTTCTTACTGATGCAGCAATGAAGGGTAAGCGAGATCCATTAATTGGCCTTAAGGAGAATGTAATTCTTGGTAAATTAATTCCTGCTGGTACTGGTATGAAGAGATACAGCTCTGTAAAGTTAAGTACTGAACTAGAGGAAGAATTTGATCTAGAAGTTGAAGGCGAGTATGCAGATGACTTTGAGACATTTGATTATCCCGAAAAAGCAAATCAGGATAATAACTACCAAAAAGAATATATTTAGACATAATACAATCCCTTATTCAGAGCAACTTCTCAGAATAAGGGATTGATTTTTAGTATAGAATTAGTTAGTATATAAGGAAGTATTATGAATAATAATAAGGGGAATTAATATGGAGTATTTAAAAAGATATGAAGAGTGGCTTTCAAACCCATACTTTGATGATAAAAGTAAAAAGGAATTAGAAGCTATTAGAGAAAATGATAAAGAAATAAAAGAAAGATTTTTTAAGGAGTTAGAGTTTGGTACTGGAGGTCTTAGAGGTATATTAGGTGCAGGTGTTAATCGTATGAACATTTACACTGTACGTAGGGCTAGCCAAGGTCTTGCTAATTATATATTAAGACAAGGTGGAGCAGATAAAGGGGTGGCAATTGCTTATGATTCAAGAAGGATGTCCCCAGAGTTTGCCATGGAAAGTGCACTTTGTTTAGGAGCTAATGGTATAAAAGCATATCTATTTGACTCCTTAAGGTCCACACCAGAGTTATCATTTGCATTAAGGGAATTAGGCTGTATCTCAGGAATTGTGATTACTGCAAGTCATAATTCTCCTGAATATAATGGATACAAGGTTTATTGGGAGGATGGTGCACAAGTCACTTCTCCTATGGATATAGAGATAATTAATGAAGTTAATGAAATAAGGGATTTTTCTAAAGCTAAGACTATGGATCGCAAGGAGGCTCTAGATAAAGGCCTTTTGAATATCATAAGCCAGGATATGGATGATAAATATATAAGAGAACTAAAAAGATTAGTAATTAACCCCATAAGCCAAGAGGGTGAACAACTTAAGATTGTTTACACTCCTTTACATGGAACAGGGAATATGCCTGCTCGAAGAATACTGAAAGAAATAGGCTTTGAACATGTTCATGTGGTAGCCCAACAAGAACTTCCCGATTCCGAATTCTATACTGTTGGATATCCTAATCCGGAGGATCCTAAGGTTTATGCTTTAGGAAGAGAGTTGGCACAAGAGTTAGAAGCAGATATAATAATGGCAACTGACCCTGATGCAGATCGCCTTGGAGTGCAAGTAAGGGATTCCAAAGGAGACTTTATTCACCTTAATGGAAACATGATTGGTGCAATACTTGCTGAATATATATTTTCTCAATTAAAGATAACTGGAAGGATGCCAGATAATCCAGCATTAATTAAGACGATTGTAACTGGGAATATTAGTGATGAAATAGCTGAACATTATAATGCTAAGCTAATTGAGGTGTTAACAGGATTTAAATATATAGGAGAGCAAATCAGAATATTTGAAGAAACGGGCTCTAATAGTTTTGTTTTTGGTTTTGAAGAAAGTCATGGTTATCTTGTAGGAACCCATTCTAGAGATAAAGATGCTATTGCATCCTTAATGACCCTATGTGAAGCAGCAGCCTATTATAAAAGTCAAGGGATAAGTCTCTATCAGCAGCTAGGAAGAATATATGAGAAATATGGCTACTTTAAAGAGGAATTAACTGCTATAACATTAAAGGGTATAGAAGGCATGGAACAAATCCAATCAATAATGAGTGAATTTAGAGAAAACTCACCAAAAGAAATTGGAAGATATAAAGTGATAAGTGTTAGAGATTATAAAGCGTCTACAATTACAGATGTTAAATCTGGGAAAGTAAGTCCAATAGGGCTTCCAGAATCAGATGTAATATATTTTGATTTAAATGATAATGCTTGGTGTGCTATTCGTCCTTCTGGTACAGAGCCAAAGATTAAGTTTTACTTTGGGGTGAAGGGTCATAGTATGGAAGATGCAGCAGAAAGAATAAATGAATTAAAAGAAGACGAGATTTTTAAGGTCTAATATGATGAAGCACATTTAATAAAAGAAGGTTAATAGATGAAAAGGGGCATAGTTCCCTTGCTAGGGCATTGGCTGAAAAGATAAAAACTATATTTGCTTAAGATATATATATTAAATAAAAAAGGATTGTTTCGATAAACAATCCTTTTTTTATTTAAAGTTTTTCCCCGCAGTTAGAGCAGAAGTTTGAATCCCCTGTCTTTTGGCCACAGTTAGAACAAAAGTTTGATTTATTATTGGAAGTTTGATTATTTGAAGAAGTGTTTTCTGTGGATTTTTTCATGCTATCCATCATTTGATTTGCCACATTCATCCCCATCATCATTCCTGCCATGTCTGAAGCGGTGCCCCCACCTTTGACTTTGCCAGATGCGATACCATCTGTCATGGAAACTTGTTGGTAACGACCCAGGTCTCCAACCATGCTATGGGAAGCAGTTTTATTAATCATATCTTGAATTTCTTTAGGATAGTTGAAGCTTATTATATTGAATCCATTTACTGCAATACCAGAATCAAAGAGTTGCATATCTAGATCTGTACGGATTCCATCGGAGATTTGGAAGGAGTTTGCCTGCAGATTAAACATATCCTTACCTTCTTTAGTAATCCATTTCATTAATAATTGATCTAGGACAGAGGTAATTCTAAGGCGTACATCATCAACCTTATAAGTATTCCTGATTCCAGCTATTTTATCTATAAGTTTCACGTAATCTGTGACTTTGAAGGTAAAGGTGCCGTTGGCGCGGATTGGAATTCCACCTGGAAGCTGGGGAGAAGGGATGTTAATTGCGTTTTGTGTTCCCCATTTCACGATGAAATCCTTTGTATTGATGAAAAGAACCTCGGCTCGCATTCCACTATTAAATCCAAACTTGAATCCTTTAAGGGTTGATAGGAAGGGAACAATCTGAGATTCTATATCGTAGTCACCTTCGTCCTTAAAGATGCCTTCGATTTTGCCATTGAATAAGAAGATGGCATCCTGTCCAGGGCGTATAATTAGCCGGCTTCCCTTTTTGATTTCATTGTTATTCCATTTGTAAAATATCATATCTTCACGAAACTCTTGCCATTCTACAACGTTTGATAATTGTCTTCTGAATATTCCCATATTAAGCCTCCTTATTTGTAATTATAAAGTATCTATAGTTTCCTTCCCCCTGAGCTGTGGGATCTTCCGCCTCTTGAGACTCCTCCCCTATTGCCAGAAGAATTAAAGCTGCCTCTACTGCTTCCGCCGCCTCTTGAAGAATGGTTTTGTTGCTTTGGTTTTTTTACCCTTGTAGTTCTTGTTCTTAAGTAGGTGTCTCTTCTTCCGATTAGTCCCGGCCGGCTTCGATCCAAGTAGTCGTGACCTTTTACCGTTACTTTACCTCCAGAATTACTAGCCATTATTAAGACTGCTACAAGACCAATTGAAAGAGAGATAAGTATCTGAATCCAGATTTTATTAAAATAACTATCACTAGCTTTGTCATAGTAGCTATCATGGTCATAGTAGTTTTCTTGTTCGTATTCGTAATCATAGTTATGGTCATAATTAAGGTCCGAATCATCCAGCATATAAGATGAAGACGTAATAATATATGTATAAAAGGCTTCATAATAATTGCCTGCCTTTAGGTCATCTACCATGTCATCTAATATATTGTCAATTCTATTGGAATGAAGATATATTTCTGCCAATCCATAGCCTTCTATGAATATTTCCTTCCTATATAAGTCATAGAGAAAATATACACTATCACTTGGAGGAAATTGCATGTCAAATTCCTCGATGTATTCTTCTGGAAGGATTGAATATGAATCATTGTGAGTTAGTATATAGATCTTTATATCTACTTCATCACCATACTGGATGGACATCTGGTTTAACTCTTCCCATTCATCTGTGGATAAAAGGTCTGCATCATCATAGACACGTTGATAATCACCATATTTAGAAGCAGAAACTGTATTAGGACTTAAAGATATAATAATTAAAAAAGTAAAAATAAATATTAGCCCGTACAGTATGTTATAAATCCTCTTATTCATCAAAAGCCACCTCCTTGAAAGAAGGTGATTACCTGGATAATTATAAATGAAATAAGTGATATAATAGAGAAGCAGGTGAACATTTTCCCCTTGCTTAGAGGAGGTTTACCAACTACTTTTCCAGTTTGCCCGTTCATGGCAAAGGTATGGTCCATTTGTTTATAATCATAACAAATCATCCATACAGGTAGAAGGGTATATGAGGCATTATTCTTTCTGATATTAATAGTCTTGCGGTTATATCTAACTGTTGTATACCCACTTATAGTTGACCTGAGATAAGAATCCACATAGGAATTGACTCTGTTTTTAACTCTTGGAAGGAGCTCTTGATCATCATAGTCGTATTTTTCAGCTATATAACCTGCTAGATATGGCATATTAAAATCTTTCAGATTGCTATATTCATAAGGCTCTAATTTATCCATCATCTTGTCATCCATTTTCTTAGATGCATCACAAGGAAGGTTAAGATAATTAAGATCAACCTTACGAAAGACATTATAGTATTTGGTTTTGGTATATATCCAGTCCCCTCTTGTATAAGTGTTAACTCTGGTACAAGTTGCCTGGACTTCCCCGCGACCATTTAAATCATAGAGCCAAAATGGAACATAAATTCCTGTAATGTTTTTAATTCGATCAGCAGTCATAAAGTTATTAGGTGTTAGGAGACCTTTTTTGCACCATTTACGAAATGCTTCTTGAGCTTTTTCTTTACTAATGGAGAATGGTATTACTTTTGCAGGAGCAAGGCTGCCTGATAATCGGTCACCTAATACAACTCCTGCCCCACAAAAATTACAAGTAGTTGCTGTGGTTTCTGCTTCAGTGATGAGAATAGCACCACAGTTGTTACACTGGTATTGCCTTGCTTCATCACCTTGAAAGGTCTTATAATCAGTGGGTTGATCTGCGTCTGAAGGGTCTTCATAATCCTGTTCAAAGGCTTCTTGTGCAAATTTCTTGTCTTCCTCTTCAATCTTATATGTTGATTCACCTTTAGATTGGGATTTACCATCATCAGCCATATCTTCTATACTATTCTTGGCGCCACAACTGGAGCAGTGCAATGTTCCTGAATCACTGTCAAAACCCATATCTGCCCCACAGTTTTCACATTTATAATGTACTAGCATAACACACGTCCTTAAAACACCCGCAAGTATTATAAGTTGTACTTGCGGGATTGTTTTCAATAGTTTTCAATGCTTTTAATAAATAAAAAATTATTTGTCCATACTTGCTTTTAAAGCTGCTAGTTCCTCATCGATAGAACTTTTATTAACGTCATATTTTTTAGTTAAATCATTGATGGAATGGCTAGAAGACTTATTAAGCTCTGCCATAGCGTTAGCTTTGTCCAGTGCTTTATTAGCTACATCTTCATATTTTTCAAAGCTTGCCATAGAATTGTTAGCCCCCGCCACAGAAGAGCCTATCTTGTTAATACGCTCCTGAGTTTTAGCCACTGAAAGCTTACCTTTAATCATATCTTTTCTGGCTTCTAGTTGATTGATATCAGCCACTAATTTATCGTGCATTTCTCGCATATTAGTAGCATTAGTGTTAGCTAAATCATAAGCTTCCTGAAGACCAGATAACTTGTTAGTTTGAATTGTTTTTTGCTCTAGAAACTTTTTGGCATCGTTCTCATTATCTGACTCTAAGGCCTTTAAGGCATAGGAGTGCATTCTCTCAATCTCTTCATTGCATTCATCCAAATCTCTTTTGGCCCTTTGTTCTTCGGCCATAATTGTAGCTGTTTCTGATTTGACTTTACCTAAGTCTGAGTTTAGATTACGTAATGTTTGGTCAATCATCTTCCCTGGATCCTCTGCTTTGTCAAGTAGAGCGTTTATATTGCTCGACATGATGTCTCTAAATCTTACTAATATTCCCATGATGTTACCTCCATTTTTAATATGTATTTTAGTTTAGTTGAAATATTTTAACAATATATCTCTGTAAAAAGTGTATAATGAATGACAGGATTAGTCAAGTAAAATTATAGAAGAATATAAAATTAATATTTTATTATAAATAGTATTATTTGAGAGGAGAATAGTAATATAATAATAGAATATTTTCATAAAAATGATAGAATATAGGTAGTAGACCTATTAATAACATAGGAAAGGATGTAAGGATTATGTTGAAAAAGGCAATGAGGGAGCAATCTTATAAGTTGTGGTATAAAGAGCCAGCCGCTAATTGGAATGAGGCACTTCCAATAGGTAATGGAAGATTAGGTGGTATGATATATGGTAGAGTGGCAAATGAACAAGTCCAATTAAACGAGGATAGTATATGGTATGGAGAGCCGGTGGATAGAAACAATCCAGATGCTTTAGATAATCTTCCTAAGGTCAGAAAGTTGCTTTCTGAAGGGAGGATAAGTGAAGCAGAAAGTTTAGCTTTATTATCTATGTCTGGAATCCCGGAGGGTCAACGTCCCTATCAGACAATGGGAGATCTTTTTATTAATTTTCCAGTAGATGAGAAAAAAGCACTGAATTACAAGAGGGAATTAGACCTTGAAAATGCTCTTGTAACCACATCATTTACTATAGATGGTGTAAATCATAAGCGACAATATTTTTCAAGTGCAGAAGATCAAGTAATGGTAGTGCACTTAACAGCTGACAAAGCAGCTTCAATAAGCTTTACAGCCAACTTAGGAAGAGGCAAATATTTAGATAATATAAAAACTTTTAATAATGATACAATTGCTATGTATGTTTCCTGCGGTGGTGAAAAGGCAGTAAAATTTGCCACCATGGTAAAAGTAATAAATGAGGGTGGCTCCCTTTCTACTCTTGGTGAAACCCTACTTGTAGAAGAGGCGGATGCTGTAACCTTGATTCTGTCTTGTGCAACAAGTTTTTATCATAAGGAAGAGTATGAAACCCAGTGTATGAGGTATTTAGACCATGCATCTGCTATGGATTATCAAAGTTTGTTTTCTAATCATTATGAAGATTATTCAAAGTTATATAAAAGGATGTATATAAGTGTAGGAGATGAGAATGGGACAAGCGTTAGTGATGATTTAGATACTAAAGAAAGGCTAAATGCTATAAAAGAAGGTGCAGAAGATCCAGATTTGCTTTGTTTATATTTTCAATATGGACGTTACCTAATGATTTCATCTAGTAGGCCTGGAACCTTACCAGCAAATCTTCAAGGAATTTGGAACCAGGATATGTTGCCCCCATGGGATAGTAAATATACAATTAACATAAACGCTCAGATGAATTACTGGCCTGCTGAAAACTGTAATCTTCAAGAGTGTCATAAACCCCTATTTGATCATATAGAAAGACTCCGTGAGCCAGGTAGGAGAACTGCTAGAAAGATGTATGACTGTGGTGGCTTTGTAGCACATCATAATACTGATATATGGGGAGATACGGCCCCCCAGGATAAATGGATACCTAGTACTTTCTGGCCTATGGGAGCTGCATGGTTATCTATTCACCTATGGGATCATTATGAATATGGTCAGGATGAAGACTTCCTTAAAGAGGCTTATCCAACAATGAAAGAAGCGGCTGAATTCTTCTTGGACTTTCTAATTGAAGATGACAAGGGGAGGCTTGTAACTAGTCCGTCTGTTTCCCCTGAAAACACCTATATATTAGATAATGGGGAAAGTGGATGTTTGTGTATAGGACCTTCAATGGATAGTCAGATTATATATACCTTGCTTAAGGCTTGTATCTCCAGTGCTAAGATTCTTAATATTGATTTTGAATTTATAGACCAGTTAGATGGAATAATAAAAAGACTGCCTAAACCTGAAATAGGTAAGTATGGGCAGATACAAGAATGGGCAGAAGATTATGAAGAAGCTGAAGTTGGGCACAGACATATCTCCCACTTATTTGGCTTATATCCATCAAATATATTTACTAAAAGTAAGACACCGGAACTTGTACTTGCAGCAAGAAAGACTCTTGATAGAAGACTTTCTCATGGAGGTGGGCATACAGGTTGGAGTAGGGCCTGGATTATTAATATGTGGGCAAGATTGGCTGATGGGGAGAAGGCTTATGAAAATCTAGTGGAATTATTAAAAAGTTCTACACAATATAATTTGTTGGATTCTCACCCACCTTTTCAGATTGATGGAAATTTTGGTGCAACAGCAGGTATTGTAGAGATGGTTATACAAAGTCATGACGGTGGAATTGAGTTTTTACCAGCTATACCACATAACTGGCAAGAAGGGGAAGTTAAAGGACTAAGGGCAAGAGGCGGGTTCACAGTGGACATAAACTGGGGAAAAGACGACCCTGTTAAGGCTGTAATAGCTTCAAGTCGGGGAAGAGATTGCACTATTATTACAAAAGGAGAAATTACTGTACTTTGTAATGATATAGTGCAAGAGTTAGTGCATAATGGAGATAAGCATTCTTTTAGTACAGAAGAAGGAAAGCAATATAAAGTAGTGATTCAGTAATATTTAATAAGAAGATTTCTTACGAAAGGCACCGGGAGTTAATCCGGTGTTTTTCTTAAATTGTCTTATAAAGTGATAGACATCATTGTATCCTAGCTCCAGTGATATTTGATTAACTTGTAAATTAGTTGATGTTAGAAGTGTCTTAGCATGAGCGACCTTAGCATTTATAACATCATTAATACAAGTGACACCAAAAGTTTTTTTATATAAAACTTGAAAATATGCATAAGAAAGGTGGGCTTGTTCTGCAAGCTCGTCTACTTTCCAGTTCTTTTCTGGTGAATTCAAGATTTGATTTCTGATGGTGAGTAAATCTTTATAATGAGGAGAGTTTTCTTGTTTATGTTGTAGGGCTTCCCATTCTTCTCCTACCTTAATCATTAATAGCTTTATTAGTAATCCTATAATTTTTCTAGAATGCTTATTTTCGGGGTTATCTTCCTTTTGAACATTTTCCAGTAATTGAACAATTGAACTATCATTGGTTATCTGAAAGGGAGTATTAAAAGGAAAGAGCAATTCTTTCGTGAAAGACTCCCTATCAGTAGTGGAAAAATGTAGGTAGTTGTCTACATATATTGAGCCGTTTGGAAAATATTTAAAGGGGGTATTGCTATTGATAAGCACAGCAGAGGGCTCACCAATGGTAAAGTTAATGTTATTAAGGGTTAGAGTGCAAGGTGATTTTATATATAAGAACAAAAAATCCACCATGCCATTAGTACGTTCCATAACAAAATCACTTTCTTGATGACTGTTTAGAGTCATATAATGAATGTACATATATTCGCCTCCTAAAAGCTATATAAAATCAAACTATATATCAACTTGTTGCAATTTTACAACATTGAGGACACTTAGTCAAGTACTATATAATAAGCATGTAGGAAAAGACATTATATAAAACTAGAATTCAAGGAGGAAGTATTATTATGAAAAAAACCATGAAAAAGCTATTACCATTAATGCTTATTTTAATTCTTAGCATTTCAATGTTAACAGCATGTGGGGAAAAAGCTGATGACACAGGCGATGACAAAGATGTAACGTCAAATGATGACGTTATTGATAATGAAGATGTTGATTCAGACAAAGAAGTAGAAGAAGACATAGATCTTGATGGTATGGATATTGTTATTGGTGACTGGTGGACATCAGCAGAACCTGCTGAAGCTAAGACACAGCAAGAAGAAGACACTTTTGCTTATCGTGATTCCATACAGGAAAAATACAACTTTACAATTAAGCAAGTTGGTATCACAGACTGGGGTGGTATGCAGGAATTATTCACGACTTCTGTTATGGCAGATGATCCTGCAGCTGAGATTTTCCTTTTAGGACAAGATTGGACAGCACAGCCACTTGCAAACGGTTTGCTTTATGACTTGGCTACTATAGAAAACTTTGATTTTTCAGAGAGCAAGTGGAATAAGTCTACTATTGATCTAATGACATATGGTGATTCGATTTATGGTATGGCAACTGGTACGCCAGAACCGAAAATGGGCTTATACTGGAACAAGAGACTATTTGAAGAAGCTGGTATAGAGAGAGATCTTCCATATGACCTTCAAGCAAGTGGAGAATGGACATGGGAAGAGTTTGAGAAACTAGCTAAAACTTTAACAAGAGATACTGATAATGACGGTACAATTGATACTTACGCTATGGTAAGTTTCTCTCCTGATTTATTTAGAGCTGCTATGATGGTTAACAATGCAAAATTCATTGGTAGGGATGACTCTGGTAAATTCTATAATGCAACAACAGAACCTCAATTCCTTGAATCTATGCAATGGGCAGTAGGTCTTATAGAAGATGGATATGAGAAGCCAGTACCATCAGATGATGCTAACTGGGATTGGTTTATACCAGCATTCCATGACTCACAGGTTGCTATGCAATTCGCAGAGCAATACAAAGTTGGTCAATGGGCAGATATGACTGATGACTGGGGCTTCGTTCTTCCACCAAAGGCTAAGGCAGATGACCCATATAGCGTTTACTTTGGTGACAACGTTGTAGTTATACCAGCAACATATGATGCAGAAACTGCAGAAAAGATTGCATTCGCTTATAACCTGTATACAAATCCTACACCAGGTTATGAAGATGAAGCAGATGCATGGAAAGAAGGTTATTACCCTAACTTCCGTGATGCAAGAGCTGTTGATGAAACATTAGCATTAATGTATGCTCCAGAAACAAGAGTTGTAACTGAGTTCCAACCATTTGTATATGGTACTGACACAGGTGAAGACTTTATATGGAATGTATATGGTTTAGATAATACACCAGCAGAGAAAATTGAAGAGCTTTCACCTAAGTGGGAATCTTTAATTAATGATGCAAATAACTAATCCTTCTAGTAAGAAGGTTAAAATGGGAAGGTTAATTCACCTTCCCATTTTTTTAACGATATCTATAAGATAAAAGTAAAGGAGTGCTAAAATTGCAGATGGTATCGGATACAAGAAGAGGTAATCTTGATCATGACGATGACCTTTATATGCGACTATATATAAACGAACAAAGTGAAAACTTTCAGGAGCATTGGCATTCGGATGTTGAAATTATTATGGTTATTGAAAACACATACACTGTTGTAATTGAAGGGATGACAGAGTATTTGCTTAAGCCTGGAGATATTATGATAATTCCATTAGGGGTTTCTCATGAATTGATTGCTCCTTCTTCAGGAAAGAGAGTTATTATATTGTTTAATAAGGCTAAATTTAAAGACATGAATATTTTCCCTTTTTTATACGATATTTCTGCACCCTGTATTCATATAAGGTCCAATAAAAAGAATAAATTTTATGGGCAACTTTATTCATTGATAGAAGGAATAGTGGAAGAATACAGCAAGTGTGAAGAACAATATGAAGTATATATTTATTCAATGCTTATGATGTTTTTATCTATTGTAGCAAGAAATTGTGTAGAAGAAGATGGAGGAAATCAACTTTTTTACAAAAGAAAGAAACAGACCTATATAAAGAGGTTGGTAAAGGTCTGCAAATACATTGAAGAAAATTGTACTAAAAATATAAATGTAGATGACTTATCTGAATTGGCGGGATATAGTAATTCCCACTTTTCTAGGCTTTTTCAGGAGTTCACAGGTGATACTTATTATGATTATATAACAAAGCAAAGGTTGATCTTAGCAGAAGAGATGTTGAGTAATTCTGACCTTGCCATAGTTGATATTGCCATGCGAAGTGGTTTTAATAGTCTGGCTACATTTAATAGAAACTTTCGAAAGGCGAAAAAATGTACTCCCAGCCAGTTTAGAAGTGAGTACGGTGTGCACAACCGGGATAATCTGCTTGATGTAGATGGTAAGCGAAAACTTAATGTAGTATAGTATGCAAATATTAAAATAAAAAAACAATACAGGAAAAGAGAGGCAATAAAATGACGAATAACCCGATTATTTGGTCTGATTTTCCAGACGTTGATGCAATACGAGTGGATGATACTTATTATATGGTAAGTACTACAATGCATTATATGCCAGGGGCGGTAATTTTACGTTCCTATGATTTAGTTCAGTGGGAGATAATAACCCATGTATATGATTCGTTAGATGATACACCAGCACAATTACTTGAGGGTGAAAAAAACATATATGGCAAAGGAATGTGGGCCCCTTGTTTTAGGTATAATAATGGAATCTTCTATGTTCTTTTTGCTGCAAATGATACAAGAAAGACATACCTATATCAATCCAGTGATATCATGGGGCCATGGGAGAAAACGCATGTAGAAGGTTTTTATCATGATGCCTCATTGCTATTTGATGATGATAGAATATATATGGTATATGGCAATAATGAAATATATCTAACAGAGCTAAAGGCTGATTTGTCTGGTCCTAAGCCTGATGGTTTACATCGTATGATTATAAAGGATGAGGGAAATGTGAGGCTTGGTTATGAAGGGGCCCATGTTTATAAGATTAATGACAAATATTATGTGTTTTTGATACATTGGCTAAATACTGGTTCACAAAGAAGGGTAGAGGCTTGCTATGTTGCTGATTCTCTGGAGGGTGACTTTACCGGAGGAGATATACTTGATGATGACATGGGTTATCATAATTCTGGTGTAGCTCAAGGAGGAGTTGTTGACACACCCTGTGGGGATTGGTATGCAATATTATTTCAAGACCACGGCGCAATTGGACGTATTCCAGTTCTAGTTCCAATGGATTTTCAGGACGACTTTCCGATATTAGGTATAGATGGGCATGTTCCAAAATATATTGAAGTAAAAAGCAGTAGACCAGATCATGAATATGCTCCTTTATATGATAATGATGATTTTGATTATGTTCCAGACCACAATGGACAGATAAAATTAAAAAATGTGTGGGAATGGAATCACACACCTAATAATGAATTATGGTCGGTTACAGAAAAGCCTTCTGCATATACTATAGTTACAGGGAAGATTAGTCCTAGCATTGAACATTGTGTAAATACATTAACTCAAAGATTAACAGGGCCAACTAGTCAGTGTACTGTAACAATTGATGGTAGTGAGTTGAAAGATGGAGACTTTGCAGGACTTAGTGTACTCCAAGGAGCTTATAGTTTTATTGCATTAACTAAGGATGAAGGAAAGTTCTATCTTGTAATGATAGGAAAAGATCAAGAAGAAAAAGAGTATGAAAGAATTCCCATAGGTACTAATAATAGTAAAATTACTCTAAGGTTAAAGGCGAATTTCTCTGATAATATAGATATAGTGGACTTTTTTTATCAAGAGGAAGACCAGTGGGTAAAAGTTGGGGTTACACATAAATTGTACTTCCGCCTAGATCATTTTACAGGTGCCCGAGTAGGTTTGTTCTTATACTCCACTAGAAATTCTGGAGGAAAGGCTAATTTCCATACATTTAAATACAAGGTAATTTAAACACTGTGTATATTGAATTAAAATGAAAAGAAATATATAATTGTTTAGGTACATTTGAATATAGTACAGGAAGGAGAAGGTATGAATTATAGGAATATATCACCATTTCAATTGGAAGATGTGCTTTTAACTGGTGAATATTATATTAATGCTAGTGACAAAGCAATTGATTACCTGCTTTCTTTTGATATTAATAAACTTCTAGCTGGATTCCGTGAGACTGCGGGACTGGATACACATGGTGCCACAAGATATGAAGGTTGGGAAAACTCCTTAATAGGAGGGCATACCCTTGGGCATTATCTTACAGCTTGTAGCCAGGCATACAAGTGTGCCAATACAAGTGAACCCCAGAAAAAACAACTTTTATCTATAGTGGAAGAGATTGTAGAAGGGTTAAGTCAATGTCAAGAAGCTGTTGGAACAGGTTTTGTATTTGGAGCAGAAGTGCTTGATGAAGATAATATTGAGCAGCAGTTTGATAATGTGGAAGAAGGTAAGGCGGATATACACACCCAGGCATGGGTGCCATGGTATACAATGCATAAGATAATCGCTGGTCTCCTATGGGCATCTAAAGTGTCATTAAAAGCATTAAAAGTTGCTAGTGACTTAGGAGATTGGGTATATAAAAGAGCTAGCTCTTGGTCTGTTTACACAAGAGAGATAGTGATTGGTATAGAATATGGAGGAATGAATGATTGTCTCTATGACCTTTATAGGATTACAAAGGATAAAAATCATGGAAAGGCGGCTCATCTATTTGATGAGGTTTCTTTATTTGAAGAAGTTCTTAATGCAAAAGTAGGAGACAATGTTTTGAATAATCACCATGCAAATACAACAATTCCAAAATTTATGGGAGCCTTAAATCGATATATTGTATATCAGGATAATGATGAAGTAGATGTTGATATATATCTTGAGTATGTGAAAGCTTTCTGGGAATTGGTTGTGAACAATCACACTTATATAACAGGTGGTAATAGTGAGTGGGAGCATTTTGGTGAAGATAATCTCCTTGCAGCAGAAAGAACTAATTGCAATAATGAAACATGTAATTCATACAATATGCTCATACTAACAAAGAAGCTATTTATGATTACTGGTGATGTGAAATATGCTGACTACTATGAAAACACCTTTTTAAATTCCATTATGTCATCTCAAAATCCTGAAACAGGTATGAGTGCATATTTTCAGCCTATGGATAGTGGATATTTTAAGGTCTTTGGTGAAAGATTTGATAAATTTTGGTGCTGTGTGGGATCTGGAATGGAGAACTTCACAAAATTAGGAGAAAGCTTCTATTATCATCAAGATAAGAAACTTATTGTAAATCAATATATTAATTCTCAACTTACGTGGTCAGATCAGAAGGTGAAGTTAATACAAGAAACAATGATTCCAGAGACAGATATATCAACCTTTACCATTAAGACTATAGGAGGGGGAAAGGCAGATATTCTTATTGCTTTTAGGCTTCCTGACTGGTTGGCTTATGAGGCCATAATCAAAGTGGATGGTAAAAAAACTAGTTATACATCTGAGGGAGGTTATGGACTTGTAGAAGGACCTTTTGCTGATGGGACTAAGATTGAAATTCAATTGCCAATGGAAGTAACGGCTCATTCTTTGCCTGACAACACTAATGTTTACGGCTTTAAATATGGACCAGTGGTCCTAAGTGCCTTACTTGGAACAAAGGATATGGAAGAGTCAACAACTGGCATGAATGTGACTATTCCTCTTGCAAAGAGGTTGGATGAGGAATACACAGGAAGTGGTAGTGACAAAATAGTTGTTTTAACTGATACTATCGATGAGTTTGTTGGAAATATTAATGATTATATGGTGAAGGATAATGATTCGGAAGAATTGACTTTTAGATTGGAAAACACAAAGGCTAAATTAAGCTTTCTTATGCACTATTCACAATACAAAGCCAGGTATGGCCTTTACTGGGAATTAATCAACAAAGATAATTAGTATAACAACTAAGTAATCCCCTGGTGAATTAGTAAAAATGACCAAGCGTTTCCCCTCAAAATCTACTAAAGTATAAAGAATAACATGAAAAAATAATGAAATAACCATATTTGATAGATAAATAGCAATATTTAAGGAGACTATATGGTTTATAAGTGTTATAAACTATAGTGAGGTTTAGAAAATGATTGAAAAATAGCAATATTATGATGTAAGGTATGTTCAAAACATACAAAATTGACAAGAACTTTTTAACATTTAGTCTAAAAAGCAAGAATTGGCAATGAAAAAGCAATCTATGGTATGTTATTTTTGAATAGAATATGATATAATGCATATGTAAAGTTGCTTTATATCATATTTATTTGATAATAATGAACAATCAATTGAAATGTTTGCAGTAAGAAGCGATGATATTTAGAC
Source organism: uncultured Herbinix sp. (assembly GCA_964590525.1). Classification (GTDB taxonomy): domain Bacteria; phylum Bacillota; class Clostridia; order Lachnospirales; family Lachnospiraceae; genus Mobilitalea. Next base: position 18,911 of record CAZPWO010000002.1, read on the forward strand.
ATATTCAATAATGGGAGAGGTTAAGTATGAAGAGTAAGACAAAAACAGCTATATTAGTACTTATAATTCTTGCAGTAGTAGCTGTGTTTTTTTTAGCACCAAGAAGAGGTGTTGACAATTATGCGGCCAAATACGCAGGAGCTGAGAATTTGGATTCAGATGCTGACGTAATGGACATAGGTACTTATACTTATAAGAGATACCTTGATGACCATGCTGAAGCTACTTTCCCCCATAATGATGTGACTGTTGATATAACAGGCTACACCAAGGGAGAAGGGAATGTAGAAGTCCTTCAGGAATTTGAAGGAGAAAACAATGTTCTTTTAACAGAACAAGACTCCTATGTGGAATGGCAGATTGACGTGCCAGAGGCAGGCTTTTACAATGTTTACATGGAGTATTATACATTAAAGTCACGTGGAGTTGATATTGAAAGAAGTTTTACAGTCAATGGAGAGACACCTTTTTCAGGAGCTGATATCCTGAGTTTTACAAGATATTGGACTGATGACGGGGAGTCCACCATTGATAATCAAGGTAATGAAGTTAGAGCATCTCAGATTGACGTTCCTAGTTGGATGGGTGCTTATTTCAAAGATGGATTAGGTTATTTTATTGACCCATATGTTTTCTACCTTGAGAAAGGTCAAAGCACAATTGGATTAAAGGCTATAAATGAGCCTACAGTGCTAAAGTCCCTTACATTATCCGCGGTAAAAGAAAAGCTTGATTACGGACAATATGGTGAGAGTTTACCTAATGTTACGGTTTCTCAAGTGGGTAAATCATATAAACAGATAGTACAAGGAGAGGATGCATACTTACGTTCGTCCCCTTCCCTATATCCTATATATGATAGGTCTTCACCTAGTACTGAGCCATATGACCTTTATAATATTAATTTAAATATGATTGGTGGAGCTTCTTGGAGAATACCTGGACAATGGATTGAATGGGAATTCCAAGTGCCAGAGGATGGATTTTATAATATAACTATTAAAGCTAGACAGAATCATAATAGAGGGTTTGTATCCAACCGTACGGTTTATATAGACGGTGAAGTACCCTTTACAGAATTAGAGGCAGTTCCATTCCAATTCTCCAGTTCGTGGCAGTCTGTTGAACTTTCTGATGAAGAGGATAAGGTATATGAATTTTATCTTACAGAAGGAACCCATACTTTCCGCCTAGAAGCAACACTTGGAGACCTGGGAATTCTTCTTAATGATATGCAAGATACTGTAGCACGACTGAATTATATATATAGAAAGATATTAATTCTTACTGGAACTAACCCAGATCAATATAGGGATTATAGAATAGCCCATCATTACCCGGAAATTGTTGATGCATTAGATTTAGAGTGCAAAAGGTTGTATAAATTAGTTGACGAGGTAGTGGCATATTCTGGAGAACAAGGCAGTCAAGTTTCTGCAATGTTATCTCTGGCTAATCAGATAGAGAAATTTGTTGATGATCCAGATAAGATTTCCAGGGAATTTAATATGTTTAAGACTAACATCAGTTCCATGGGAACGTCGATACTTTCATTAGCTGAAGCACCTTTAGATATAGACTTTATTACAGTAACAGGCACTGAAGCTAAAGCTGATAAGTTAGAAGAGTCAACATTTGATAAGTTAGCACATGAGGTTAAGTCCTTCTTTGCATCTTTTGTAGTAGAGTATAACTCTGTAGGGGATGTTCACGAAGAAGAAGAATCTATTGAAGTATGGATGTTAACTGGTCGTGATCAAAGTACGATTATGAAATCTATGATTGATGAAGTTTTTACACCTAATACAGGTATCAAGGTAAATATGAAACTTATAAACCCAACTGTTTTGATGAATGCTGTAGTGGCGGGCGTTGGACCAGATGTGGTATTGACTATTGCCCAACAAGAACCAGTTAACTATGCTTTACGTGGTGCTGTTGAGGATTTAACTCAATTTGACGATTATGAAGAAGTATTGTCAGAGTTCCATCCAAGTGCATATAGAGCATATTATCTTGATGATGCCCTTTATGGCCTACCTGAGACTCAAAATTATAATGTAATGTTTTATAGAACAGATATTATGGAAGAGCTTGAAATAGAATTACCAGAGACGTGGGATGATTTAATAGCGATTCTTCCGGTTGTACAGCAAAACAATATGAAAGTAGCTATTCCTTCTACGGAGCGTATGATAGGTGGTGTAGCTAATCCAGACTTAACAGGTTTGTTTGGACTTTTATACCAGAATGAAGGAACTATATATAATGAAAAAGGCACAGAAACTTTAATTGGTAGTGAAGCAGGAATTAAGGCATTTGAGATGTATACAAAGTTCTTTACTCATTACAAATTACCTACCACTTATGACTTTGCCAATTATTTTAGGTCAGGGGAAATGCCTCTGGGTATGGCTGATTACGATACCTATAATACACTGGTAGTTTTCGCACCAGAGATAAGAGGATTATGGGATTTCACATTAATACCTGGAACACCTAAAGAAGATGGAACGATTAATCGCTCTTGTCACTCTTGGGGTGCTGGCTCCATGATGCTTAAGCAAGATAATGAAGAGAAAAAACAGAACGCCTGGGAATTCATGAAATGGTGGGCTGGTGAAGAATCACAAGTACGCTTTGGTAATGAACTGGAGGCTGTAATGGGGGCTGCTGCTAGATATGCTACTGCTAATGTAGGAGCATTCAGTAGGCTTGCATGGACAAGTGGCCAATTAGAGGTTCTGGAAGAACAAAGATCTTGGATTGTAGGTTTTCATGAGATAGCCGGTGGATATTTCACATCAAGGCATATAACCAACGCAGTTCGTAAGGTTATGAATGATAATGAAGACCCCCGTGAAACTTTGCTTGATTATGCAACAACAATTAATCAGGAAATAGATAAGAAACGTATTGAATTTGGTTTAGATGAAAGGTAAGGAGGGATAATGTCATGAGCTTTATGAATAAGTATATTACTATGAAGAAGAAATCTGCGGCACTTACGTGGACAAATATGAAAAGAAGCAAAGCGTGTTATCTTTTCCTAGCCCCATATGCAATTTTATTTACAGCGTTTTTTATTGTCCCAGTAGTAATATCCATTGTTTTGGGATTCACATATTTCAACATTCTCGAGCCCCCAGAGTTTATATATTTACAAAACTATATTAACCTAATATTGGCTGATGATGTCTTTTTAATAGCAGTGAAGAATACTCTTATATTGGCATTTATTACAGGGCCTCTTGGTTATATAATGGCTTTCCTAATAGCTTGGTTCATTAATGAACTACCAAGGTTTCTAAGGTCAATTGCTGTTGTTATATTTTATGCACCAACAATAACAGGCCAGGCTTTCCTAATATGGGGAATCATATTTTCAGGTGATGCTTATGGATATTTAAATGCATTCTTAGTGGAAATTGGTATTACAAATGAGCCGGTCTTATGGTTAACGAATCCAGAATATATGATGACTGTTGTTATTATTGTTACTCTATGGATGAGTCTGGGAGCAGGATTCCTTGCCTTCGTTGCGGGTCTACAGGGTATTGACAATGCACAATATGAAGCAGGATATATTGATGGTATTAAAAATAGATGGCAAGAGTTATGGTATATAACCTTACCGAATATGAAACCAATGCTTTTATTTGGTGCAGTTATGGCTATAAGTCAAGCTTTTGGTGTTGCAGACGTGCCTATGGGATTAACAGGTTTCCCAAGTACAGACTATGCAACCCAGACAATAGTAACCCATCTGATTGACTATGGTTCAATAAGATTTGAAATGGGATATGCCTGTGCAATAGCTACGATCTTGTTTATAGGTATGTTCTTAGCCAAGAAACTTATATATAAGATGTTAGACAGGGTAGGAACATAAGGTCATATAAGAGGGAGAATGAGTTATGAGAAAGATATTTAAGATTAAACGGCGTAGACCAAACCGTTCAGTAGGTGGAGACGTATTTATAATTATATTCTTAATTATATTTGGAGTCTTTATGGGCTTTCCACTTGTATATGCAATAAACAGTGCTTTCAAACCACTTGATGAGATATTTGTATATCCACCTAGATTGTTTGTACGTAACCCTACTACGGATAACTTTCAAGATTTAATGGTTATTCTAGGACAGTCTTGGGTGCCGTTTACAAGATATTTATTTAATACAGTGTTTCTTACAGTAGTTGGTACGGTGGGTCATATTATTATTTCTTCAATGGGAGCTTTCGTATTAGCAAAATATGAATTCCCTGGAGGAAAGAAGTTCTTTAATATTGTTACTACTGCATTAATGTTTAATATGTATGTAACTGCTATACCTAACTATTTAATTATGTCAAGGTTGGGCTGGATAGATTCATTATGGGCCATAATAATTCCGGCTTTTGCGGCTCCAATGGGATTGTTCTTGATGAAGCAATATATGGAAGGTATTCCCGATGCGCTGATTGAGGCGGCCACAATTGATGGTGCGGGTTTATGGAAGATATTTATAAGAATAGTTATGCCAACGGTAAAGCCGGCCTGGTTAACTCTTATGATACTGTCAATTCAGTCTTTATGGAATAACAATGCCGCTACATTTATCTTTTCTGAAGAGTTAAAGACCTTGCCGTATGCAATGCAACAGATTGCTGGTGGAGGTATTGCCAGGGCTGGTGTGGGAGCTGCTGTTGCTCTTGTAATGATGATAATACCAATTACAGCCTTTATTACAGTGCAAAGTAACGTTATGGAAACTATGGCAAGTTCCGGAATTAAGGAATAAGGAGGAAGACAATGAAGATAATGAGAATTCCGACTATTCTTATCTGCTTCGTGGCATTGTTAGTGTTTCCATCCATAACAGCACAAGCAGAAGACACAGGATATACTTATACGTATGATTATTGGGGATATGATATGGAATCCCCTGATGCATATAGAGCCAGTGACTTCATCACAGGAGAAGACTTAGGAATAGGAAGGTTTAATAATCCTAGAGGAATGTATGTTAGAGACAATCGTATATATGTATGTGATACTGGTAATAACAGAATAGTTATTTTGGAAAAAGTGAATAACGAAATAGTTTATGTTGATCAGTTTGAAGAGTTTACAGGAGATACTGATATCAAAACTTTTTCAGCACCAAATGATATTTTTGTAGATGATAATGGTGATGTATTTATCGCTGATACAAATAATCAAAGAGTCTTACATTTGAATTCAGATCTTCAACTAGTTAAGATATTAACTCGCCCAGAAGATGAAACAGTTAATCAAGAAGGTGATTTCCTTCCTTTGAAACTGGTTGTAGATTTCTCGGGAAGAAGTATAGTATTAGTTAGAAACTTTAACCAAGGTTTTCTACAATACGATAACAATGGAGACTTTACTGGATATACAGGTGCTAATGAAGTTAAGTTTAGCGTGGTTGACTATTTGTGGAAAAGACTAGCTACAAAAGAACAACGTGCACAAATGGATCAGTTTGTACCTACAGAATATAATAATCTGGCATTGGATGAAGATGCATTTCTTTATGCTACTACATCAATGTTTGATCAAAACGAACTAAAGGATGACCAAGCAAAACCTATTAGAAAACTTAACTCACAGGGTGACGATATACTAATAAAGAATGGCTATTTTCCACCAATTGGGGATGTTATGTGGGAAGACTTTGCTGGTGCTAATGGGCCATCAACCCTAGTGGATATTAATTCTATGGATAATGGAATATATCATGCCTTAGATTCCAACAGAAGAAGAATTTTCGGATATGATCCTCAAGGTAATTTGTTATACGCATTTGGAGGTCCTGGAAATAGAGCAGGATATTTTCAACGCCCTGTGGCTTTAGATAACATGGGAACCGACTTATTGATTCTTGACGCACAGGCAGGTGCAATAAACATAATGACATTAACCCAGTATGGTGATTTGATTTTTAAAGCATTAGCAGAGTATGATAAAGGAAATTATGATGAATCTGCTGATTACTGGAGAGAAATTTTGATGCAAAATGGAAATTATGACTTGGCTTATATAGGTATTGGACGCTCCTTGTTAAGGCAAGACGAATACGAAGAAGCAATGAATTACTTTGAAGTTAAATATGATGATACAAACTATTCCAAAGCCTTTCAGTTGTATAGGAAGGTATGGGCTGAGAACAATATAGCTATGGTAGTATTTGTTGTAGTTGTATTGATTATACTTTCTAAGTCAGGTGAAATTATTAGAAGAATCAAGACAATATCGGAGGTGGATGAAGAGTGACAATATCATTAGATACATTGAAAGGTAAATTAAAGCGTTTGAGAGAAGAATTGCGCTACGCATTATATGTAATCACTCATCCCCTTGATGGATTTTGGGATTTATCTCGTGAAAACAGAGGTTCATTGGCCGCAGCAAATGTAATTATTATTTTAGCATTAATAATTAATATACTATCCTTGCAACATACCAGTTTCCTTTTTAACAAGGTAATCTGGGAAGAGGTTAATATTTTTGAAGTACTACTAGGATTTATTGCTCCTATTATTATTGCTACAGTTGCCAACTGGGGATTAACAACCCTTTTTGATGGTAAGGGAACTGCTAAAGATATATATATGGCACTAGGATATTCATTGACACCTTATGTATTGATACAATTCCCCTTAATTATAGCAAGTAATTTTATGATTGAGGATGAAGGAACATTTTTAAGTGTTTTAAGCGTGTTTTCAGTTATTTGGATTGCAATGCTAATCTACTGTGCGGTAATGCAGATACATGACTTTACTCCAGGGAAAGCGGTGCTAGTAATAATTGCCACTATAGTAGGAATGTTGTTAATTGTATTTGTATTATTACTATTCTTTAGTTTAATATCAGATGCAACTGCATATTTTATTTCTACATTTAAAGAGATAGCATTTCGATTTTACTAATAAGGAGGACTAGAGATGCAAAAGTTATTAAAATTAGGCTTCTTCCTTATGTCATCTATGTTATTTATAGGGTGTGCAAAACAAGAAGTTTATGAAGAAAACATTCAGACTTATTCCTATGAAGAAGATAAAGACTCCTATGTTTTGGAGAATGATAATGTCAAGTTTACTCTTGATTCAGAGACAACATATTTTCAGGTATTAGATAAGTCTAACAATTCCATATGGAAATCTAATCCAGAGAATGTTGATACTGATCCAATGGCAGATGCAACAAGTCAAAGATATTTACAGTCAACTTTTTTACTTGAGTATACCAACGATAGAGGCGTAAATGCTATTATGAATAATTTTCAATTTAGTATTGCCAATGGTACATATCAGATAATAGAGCTTGACGATGGAATACAAGTTGATTATTTGATAGGGGATGTAGAGAAGGTCTTTTATATTCCTAACGCCATAGTGGAATCTAGATTGCAAGAATTTACGGAAGAGATGGAAGCAACTGATGCAAGACAGATAAACTCTTATTACCGTAAAATTGATATTAACAATCTTAGACCAACGGATAATAGAGGTGAGCTTCTAGCAAAATATCCAGACTTAGAGAATGAAATAGTATATGAGTTACGTCAGGGCACGCAAGAATACCTAATGAAGACCATAGAAGAAATTTTCGAAAATGCTGGATATACAGTAGATGATTATAAAGAGGACACTGAAAGATTCGGTGGCAAAGAGGAAGATGAGAAAGCAATATTTAATGTTTCTATAATATATCGTATAGAAGACAATGATTTAGTAATTGAGATACCATTTGAAAAGCTAGAATGGACAGAGACATTTCGTTTGAACAAGCTAAAAGTACTCCCATATCTAGGTGCTGGAAGTACCGAAGATGAAGGATTTATAATGGTTCCTGAAGGGAATGGTGGCATTATAAACTTCAATAATGGTAAAACTACTCAAAACCCATATTATACACAAGTTTACGGATGGGATTATGGTGAAGCAAGATCAACACTAACTGGTGAAAACTCAGCAGCTTTCCCTGTTTATGGAATATCAAACAATGGTAGTTCAATGGTGTGTATGTTGGAAGATTACTCCTCAGTGGCAACTATAGAGGCAGATGTAAGCGGAAGAAGACATAGTTATAACTACGCAGATGCTACTTACACGATTTTACACTATGCATCATTACAACTTTCTGATAAGACTGACAAAGCGATAATAGTTTTTGAAAATAAAAAGCCAACAGGAAGCATAAGTCAGAGATATCGTTTTATAGATTCAGACTCATACGCAGGAATGGCAGAAGCATATAGGGACTATCTAACGGATAAATACCCTACCTTGACAAAATCACAAGATTCAAATACTCCTATTAATCTCACATTAATTGGGGCTATAGACAAAGTGAAACAACGTTTAGGTATACCAGTATCAGTGCCAGTTGCTATGACTTCATATGAAGAAGCTTATAATATTATAAGTGAGTTAAATGATGCAGGCTTAGATAATATGTATGTGAAATACAGTGGCTGGACTAATGGAGGATTGAAGCAATTTTCCCTTAATAAGATTAAGCCAGTTAAACAGCTTGGAAGCAAAAAAGAACTTAAAAAGTTAATAGATTTTGTTGATGAAATTAATGTACCAATGTATTTGGATTCTACGGTACAGACTGTCTTCAATGATGGGTGGTTTGATGGTTTTGCAATTAATGATCATGCGGCAAAACATGCAAGTAGAGAAGTTATAGGACTTTACGATTTTTCATCAGTTTATTTTGGACCTGAGGACTTTAATGACAAGTATTACTTTGTAAGGCCAGAAGTAACTATTGAATACATGCAAAAAGTTAATGATTTTGCTAAGGATAAGTCCACAGGAATTGCATTTAGTGATGTAGGTGATATTCTTGGTGCAAACTATGATCCTAAGAATCTGCTTACAAGAGATGAAGTTCAAAGGATGCATGAAGAAGAATTAGCAAGAATAGCATCTGAAGGAACAAGTGTTATGATAAATACTGGTAACGATTATGCTTTACCTTATGCAGATTTCATAACAAATATGGACATTAAGGGAGCAAATTTCAACATAATTGATTATCTAGTTCCTTTTCATTCAATGTCAATTCACGGCTTAGTAAATTATTCTGGAGTTCCTATCAATCTTTCATCTGATTATGAGGAACAAGTATTAAGAAGTGCTGAGTCTGGTGCAGGATTATCATTTTCCTTTATGGCTGAAAGTACATCAGTTTTAGTTAATTCTAATTACACTCACTTATATGGAGCTGATTATGAACTTTGGAAAGAAAAAGCTATAGAAATATATGATAGATATGATGAAGAATTAGGGCATATATTTAATCAGTATATGACTGATCATAAGCATATAACAGATGGATTATTTGTCACTACTTATGAAGATGGTACACAAGTATATGTTAATTACAATTATTATGATGTTGAACATGATGGTTTGCAAGTTCCCGCTAGGGATTATATGGCTACACGGAGGTGAGAAGAATGGCAAGAAAAAGACAAAAGAGACAAAAGAATTTAAGAAGAAATAAAGCGATTGCAGGATATCTTTTTATAGGTCCCTTTCTAATAGGCTTTATTGCCTTTATGCTAATGCCACTTCTTGAATCCCTTAGGATGAGCTTCAGTAATGTAATTATTGGGGCTGGGCAAGGTGGCTTTATGATGGAGAATATAGGAATAAAAAACTTTAAGGACGCATTCCTAGTAGACTCTGAATTTACAAGATTTATGACTGAAGAGTTGACAAAGATGGCGATTCAGGTTCCTACAACAGTAATAGTAAGTCTTTTCATGGCTATGCTTATTAATCAAAAATTCAAAGGAAGAACCTTGGTACGTGCAATATTTTTCCTACCAGTAATACTTTCTTCTGGAGTTTTAGTAGGTCTGGAATTTGATAATTCATTGGTTGCAGGATTACAAGATTATATTAGCAAGAACTCTCAAATGACAAGTATTACAGCAACTTTAGAACAAATTCTTTCAAATAGTGGAGTCGGTTCAGGGTTTTTAGATATAGTATATGATATAATTAACAATGTATATGATGTTGTTATGGCTTCTGGTATACAGATAATAATATACTTATCAGGATTACAGACAATAACAGATAGTATGTATGAAGCTGCAAGGATAGAAGGTTGTTCTGCATGGGAAAGCTTTTGGAAGATAACTCTTCCTATGGTTAGTCCAATGATCTTAGTTAATATTATATACAGTATTGTTGACTTCTTCATGAGAAGTGACAGTGAAGTAATGACAAAGATTACAGAGACAATGATGATTAAAATGGACTATGGCTTTAGCTCTGCAATGGCCTGGGTTTATTTCTTGGCAGCAATGCTTATTATTGGCATATCTACTCTAATAGTATCAAGGTGGGTGCATTATTATGAAGACTAAAACAAAAGATATACGCAAGAATATGGATAGAAGAGCCAAATGGGATGATTTTGTCTATAGAAACAAACATTCAGAGGGTTATCTTTTAAGAAAGAACATTGGTAGCGGGATATATAAGTTTCTTAGGGCAATCCTTATATTAGGACTTTGCTTTTTAATACTGCAACCATTATTTAATAAGATTTCTTTAAGTTTTATGCAAGAAAAAGATTTATACGATCCTACGATAATTGTTGTTCCTAGAAATTGGACAACTGAAAACTATAGGCTAGTGTCAAGTTTAATAGGGTTTTGGAAGGTACTACTTAACTCCCTGTATATTGCTACTTTATCAAGTGTCTTACAAGTAGCTAGTACAACATTAGCAGGCTATGGTTTTGCAAGATTCAATTTTCCACTTAAAAGGTTTTGGTTTGCTTGTGTTCTCCTTGTAATAATTGTTCCACCACAGACAATATCATCTTCTTTATACTTGAATTTCCGTTACTTTGACGTTTTTGGTATATTTAATCTTGTAACAGGGTCAACAATAAACTTACAAAATTCAATAATTCCATATATTTTATTATGTGCAACTGGAATGGGATTAAAAAGTGGATTATATATATTCTTAACCAGACAGTATTTTAGAGGTATTCCAAAAGAACTGGAAGAGGCAGCATATGTAGACGGTTGTGGTACATTTTCAACATTCTTCAAAATCATGCTACCAGATGCTAAACCAATATTAACATCTTGTTTCCTGTTTTCTTTTGTATGGCAATGGACAGATTCATTTTATGCAAAAATGTTCTTAGGAAATACTCCCTTGTTAGCCAATAGACTGCCGGCAATAACCAAGTTATTGACCGATTACTATGTGTCAATACATGGTTCAGGACAGCCATCAATTGCATATGGCTTTATGATGACTGGTACAGGTACTATAATGGCAGTTATTCCTCTTCTAGTTATTTATATAGTATCACAAAGAGGTTTCGTTGAAAGTTTAAGCCAAACAGGTTTAAAGATGTAAGTAAATTGATAGTTAGTGCATTGCACTTTACTATATAGTATTAAAAAAATAAGGAGGAAAGCATTATGAAAAATGTTACAAAGAAGTTATTAGCATTAATGTTAGTTTTAGCACTAAGTATGGCAATGTTAACAGCTTGTGGGGACAAAACACCAACTGATGGAGATGACCCTACTCCAACGCAAGGGGCTCCCGATGATAAAAAAGAGCCAGAAGACGTAGTAGAAGAAGATCCTGTAGATTTAGGGGCAATCGAAATCACTATTGGTGACTGGTGGTCAGCAGAAGAGCCAGAGGAACCAAAAACTCAGCAAGAAGAAGATACTCTTGCATATCGTACAGAGATTCAAGAAAAGTACAACTTTACTTTGAAGCAGGTAGGAATTACAGATTGGGGTGGCATGCAGGAATTATTCACAACTTCTGTTATGGCAGATGCTCCAGCAGCAGAAATGTTCCTTTTAGAAGGTGCTTGGACAGCTCAACCACTGGCTAATGGACTGCTTTATGACCTATCAACATTAGAAAACCTTGATTTAACAGAAAGTAAATGGAATCAAAATACTGTTGAGGTTATGACATATGGTGATGCAGTATATGGTTTTTCACATGGTAGATCAGAGCCAAGAGGTGGCGTATTCTGGAATAAGAGATTATTCCAAGAAGCTGGTCTTGATGGGGATCTTCTATACGATCTTCAAGCAAGTGGAGAATGGACATGGGCTAAACTAGAAGAGTTAGCTGATAGGTTAACACGAGATACAGACAATGATGGTACAATCGATACTTATGCTTTAGCAAGTTTCTCATCTGATATGTTTGCATCTGTTCTTCCAAGTAATAATGCTAAATTCATCGGTAGAGATGATGATGGTAATTTTTACAATGCAACTACTGAACCTCAGTTCCTAGAGGCTAGCCAGTGGATTGTTGGTTTAATTGAAAGTGGCTATGAGATGCAAACTCCATCAGAGGATGCTAACTGGGACTGGTTTATATCAGCATTCCATGATTCTCAAGTTGCTATGACATTTGCAGAACAATATAAGGTTGGAACATGGGCAGATATGACTGACGACTGGGGATTTGTTTTACCACCAAAACGTTCAGCAGATGATCCATATCGTATCTACTTCAAAGACAATGTAATGGTTATGCCTTCAACACATGATGCAGAAACTGCAGAAAAAATAGCATTTGCTTATAACCTATGGACGAATCCAACACCTGGTTATGAAGATGAAACTGATGTATGGAAAGAAAATTTCTATCCAGTATTCCGTGATGCAAGAGCTGTTGATGAAACATTAGAATTAATGCATGACCCAAGTACAGTGGTTGTAAATGACTTTGTAAATTATGTTTACGGTTTAGAGACAGGCCCTGATTTCCTTTGGGATGTATTTGGACTAAACGGAACTCCTGCAGAAAAGATTGAAGAACTTTCAACTAAGTGGGAATCCTTAATAAATGATGCAAATAATTAATCTTTAAAAATTGTATTATTAGGGGAGGTATAATTTACCTCCCCTTTTTTATACTTATATATACTAAAAAAAGACTATAATTAGTTTTACAAGTAGGCATAGGTAACTTTTAAAATACTTAGGTAGGATTGGGCAATTGATGATTTTTTGACAATATTTTATAATAAATACAAACAGAATGGAGGCAGTATGATAAGACATAAAAATAACAGATATTTAATTATGATTATTCTTTCTTTGATCTTTGTATTTTCTTTTGTATCCTGTGAAAAGTCCAATGAAAACTCAGATATAGATGAAAACATTAAAGAAGAATTACCAGTAACAGTAGAACCAACACCAACAGCAGAACCTATTAAAGAGGATAGGTCATATTTAGAAAAGTATAATAAAACTGGTGAATTAGTAAGTTTGGCTGATATATACGAAGGGAAGTTAAGCATAGGGGTTGCTTTAGCCCAACATGATATACAGGGAGAAAAGGCAGAACTAGTAGCTTCTCAGTTTAATAGTTTGACTTGTGAAAATGAAATGAAACCTGATTTCACATTAGATAGAAATGCAACTATTGCACAGGGAGACGAAGAGTCAGTAGCTATTAATATGGATAGAGCTATGCCAGCAATACTATTTGCTAAGGAGAATGGATTAAAGATTCGCTATCATACATTAGTATGGCATGGTCAAACCCCAGATTGGTTTTTCAATGTTGCTTTTGATAATAGTGAAGACGCAGACCGTGTTAGTAGAGATGTTATGATAACTAGAATGGAAAATTATATAAAGCAGATTATGGAGTATATGAACGGCAATTATCCAGGTTTAGTATATGCCTGGGATGTAGTAAATGAAGCAATCTCCCCAGGAGATGGTAGGGAAGATGGGATACGTATAGAAGATAATCTGTGGTATGAAGTAGTAGGACCAGACTTTGTAGAACTTGCCTTTACTTTTGCACGTAAGTATGCTGATGAAGATCAAAAACTTTTCTATAACGACTTTCAAACCTATGATAAAAACAAGATGTTTTACATAGTCAATTTGATTAAAAGTTTACAAGAGAAGGATCTAATAGATGGAATTGGAATGCAGGACCATATGGACATGACTAATCCAGGTATTCTTGACTACCAATATACAATTAATAAATACGCCAATTTAGGTATGGAAATACAAATAACAGAACTGGACATTAATACAGATGATAATAGTGAAGAAGGCCAGCTAAAACTTGCATCAAGATATAAAGGCATTATGACAATTATATTAGATCAGATAGAAAAAGATAAGGCCAAGATAACTAACGTTACTTTCTGGGGTCTAAGTGATGATCGTTCATGGTTAAACAATCCAGATGAACCAAAGTATCCACTTTTATTTGATAAAGACCTACAAGCAAAGCCAGCATTTTTTGGAGCAGCCATGGATGATTCCATTAGTATAGTAAACTAATGTTAAGATTTTGAGAAGGTGAAAAAAATGAAAAATCTAATTAGACACAACAGATTAAAAGTGCTAATAACTACACTAATACTGTTTACATCAGCTTGTAGCTTTGCACCAAAGGAAGAGCTTTTACCCGAGCCACCAGTGATATCAGAAGCTTCTGTGCAAGAATATAGAAAGGCAGAAGTAATACGGGGTGATATTATTGAGAGAGTGACTGTTGAATGTAGCTATAATGCTTTTAATAGGGAAGATTTAAGTTTTAATATAAATGGTTTAAACATTTATAATATATATGTAGAAGAAGGGGATTATGTAAAGGCTGGAGATCTTTTAGGGGAACTTCAGATGGATGAATTAAATGAACAAATAGAAAAAAGACTTGAAGAAGTTGAGATGATTAACTTAAGGCTGACTAATGATAAAGTATTAAAAGATTTTACTTTATCAACAAGAGATACTTTAAGAGAATTTGATGACTATAACAGCCAGATTGAGTCAAAATATGAGTCAGAGATAGCTAGTTATGATGACAAAATAAACAGGTATGAAGGGGAATTATATATTGAAGAAAAACGTCTAAACAAGCTATATGAAGAAGTAGAAAAACGACAAATAATATCCGGGATAGATGGACTTGTCTCATATGTGGCTGATTACAATGATTGGGATCAGTCTGACAAGGATAAAAGGTTTATTACAATTTATAATCCTGAATCAATGGTATTTGTAACAAATGGGGATGAAGCTCAACTATTTACACCTGGTCAGGAAGTTGACATATCAGTCCTTAATACAAACTATCCAGCTATAGTTTTATCACAAGAAGAAGTAAATAAGTTTAATGGATCTGACCCTGAGGAAGGTATTGTATATTTAAGGCCTACTGAGGGTGGAGAAACACTGGAGATAAATAGTCGAGGATTTATAACTTTTGTTTTAAATGAATATCTAGATGTACTATATTTGCCACAATCATCCGTCTATAAGGATCAAGATAGAATGATAGTATATGTAGAAGATGAAGGCGGTTTTAAAAGTATTAAGGAAATAGAGACTGGAATCATATCAGATAGAAAGGTTGAAATATTATCTGGTTTAGAAGAGGGAGACAGTGTTATTCTTGACTAAAACACATGGGAGGTTAGCATAAGACAATGAAAAAATTATGTGCAATTTTAATGATATTAATAATTTCTTTAACTGCTTGTCAAGTAGATGAAGAAGAAATACCAGAATTAAAAGAGCCTGTCAGTGGTCAAATGGATACTGCTATTGTTTCCCGCGGGGATATATATACATTAACTACTTATGATGGTAAGGTATATCCAGACATACAGGAAGTAAGTTTTTCCATAGATGGTGCTGTTAAAAATCTTGCTGTTTCTTTAGGAGAAAAGGTTGAAAAAGGAGACCTTCTTATAAAACTTGATGATACTGGACTTTACGACCAGCTTCAAGGTCTAAAAGAATCCCTAGATGAGACAATAGTTAGTAATAACTACAATAATATCCATAGGGATTTGGATTATCAAATCTCCTTGTTGAATATGGAGAAGAAAATCATTGAAGGAGCAACAGAGATTGAAATAGCCATGATGCAGGCAGATATAGATAAGTTTGAGATAACATCGTCCCAGTCACTACAAATGACTGAGTTGAACTTATCAAAAATGCAGGAAAGAATTAAAGAAATAGAAGATGAAATTAAGAAGACAACAATAGTCGCACCTTGTTCAGGATATGTTGCCTATTTGGCAGAATTAAGAATCAATGACAGGGTAATTGCAGATGATCCACTAGTTATAGTAACAGATGAAGCTAGTCTACACCTGCAAAGTGACTATATAAATAGAAACATTTTATCTTCCGCCAGTAGGATTTATGCTTTGATTGATGGCAATGAGTATGATGTGGAAAATCAGCCACTAAAAGCTGAGGAAGTCCTAAAGCTGAATGATGGAGTGAAAATAGAGAGTAAATTTTTATTTGATATTAATGATAGTATCTCTTCAGGAGATTATGCATCTCTTTGTATAGAAGATGATTTTAAGGAAAATGTACTTACTGTACCTAATAACGCATTATATAATGACTCAAGAGGGTATTTTGTATACCGGGTAATTGACGGAGACTTAGAAAGAGCTGATGTTGAAACTGGTATAGAAACAGACACTCAAGTTGAAATTATAAGTGGTTTGACAGAAGGAGATGTTGTGTATGTTCAAGGGTGATAGATTAAAAAAAGTAATTGTTTTAGGACTGTTTGCCCTGTCATTATTAACATCATCAATAGTCTTGGCAGACCAGCTTAACACTTCTGATGAGACTTCTGAAGATGTTTCTGAAAATGAGAATATATCCAGGGCACAAAATGTATACCAAGTTAAATTAGGAGATTACGTTGAAAGAGCTGCTATAAGAAACGCTGAGGTAAACTTTCTAAGAAGCGATTCAGTAAGGATATTAGATAATGATGGGATTTTTGTTGAATATCTAGTAGAAAACATACAAGAGGTAAAAGAAGGAGATCCAATAGCTTCCTATAATATACCAGTTGATACTATAACCATAGAAGAAAAGAAGATGAATTTAGCACGAAGTGAAGAGGGATATTCTATTGGACTAGAGCAAAGGGAAGCAAGGCTTGCTAACCTTAGAAACGACTTAATTAACCATGAGGATGATTCTATTGATGGGAAGATTATAAAGATTAATATTGAGAAGGAAGAAATTGATCTAGAGCAATATATTAACCAAAGCAATAAGAATCTAGATAATATGAAAGAAGAGATAAAGGATCTAGAGTCAAATCTGCAAGCTAAGTATGTATATGCTCCTTATAGTGGCATAGTATTCTTTTATGATCAAGTAAGAGAAGGAACAGCCATAAATAGGGGAACCCACCTGTTAGAGATAATTGACATCAACAGTGTGATTTTATCAGCACCCTCTACTTCCAATGATAAGTTTTGGTACAACATGGATGTTTCGGTTACCCTTATAACTAATAGGCAGGAAGACACAGCCAACGTCCATAAGGGCAAGATTATTGCTGCTGATTCCTTAATTAATGGAGTAGTAAGCACTGGAACATATTATATACAACTGGACAATGCAAGAGAACTATTAGATTTTGGACAGACTGCCAATATTTACGCTGAGGAGATTAAGGTAGAAGATGTTATTATTATTCCCTCAAGTGCAGTAAATCTTGATGGTGTAAAAAGATATGTTCATATATTAGATGAAAAGGGAGCTATACGAAAGCAGTATATAACAGGCCGTGATAATGGTGTTGATGTATGGATTTACAATGGCTTGGAAGTAGGGCAACAAATTATAGCAGATTAGATGGGTGGTGGTAGAAATGTTTAGTTACGTAATAAATAAAATACGGAATAAAAAATGGATGTCATTAAGTCTTATAATAGGAAACGTTTTATTAATTGGATTGGTAGTTGGAATTATTGTTTATTCCAATGCTGTTCTAGATAGAATGCTAGTTAAGGATTTAAACATCTCCATGGAAGAAACGGGGGTTTACCCACTACAGGCCTATGTTGAGATTCGAATGGACAGAACCCGTTCAGATAAAAGTGTAGCTGGAAAGGTAAAAGAGCTAGAGGAATTGACTGAAAGCTTGCCCTCTAGAATGGACCTAGATACAAAAGAACTGATTTCTAATTATTACATTAGGACCAATTACCTTTTTTCGCCTACAGAAGAAGAAAGCAGTGAATATGTCCTGGACCTATCTTTTTTGTCTGATTTGCAAGGTCATAGTAAGATGCTTTCAGGAAACATGTATAAGGATGAACTTGTTGACGGTGCTATTGAAGTTGTTGTTAGTAGTAAGGCCATGCTAGACAATGATTTGATGGTGGGAGATGTCTTGTATTTAGCCGATGTACTTGAAGAAAATGGAAATCCGTATAAAATAAAAATATCAGGAGTTTTTCAAAACTCAGAGGAAAACGATGCATACTGGGTAAGAAGTCCGGACAGTTATTCCCAGCAGTTTTTTATGGATGAGGCTTTATTCAAAACCTTATTTGTGGATTATGATGATCCCCAATATCAGTGGAATAGTAAATGGCATGTTTTAATAGACTACAGTGATGCTAAGGCAGAAAATGCTAGCCTTATATTAGAAGGATTAGACCATTTTAAAACAAGGGTCCGTGAAATAGATACTTATTATCACTTAGAATATTTTAGCGAGATCATGGAAGAGTTTGTATTAAAACAAAGCAAACTAACTAACATTCTCTTTCTCCTAGAAGTGCCAATATTTATATTATTAATGATTTTTATATTTATGGTAAATAATCAGATGATGCAATCGGAGCGAGGGGACATCGCTATGTTGAAAAGCCGTGGAGCTTCAAATATAGACATTATACAGATATATTTGATGCAAGGGGTAATCTTTTCATTTATAGGGCTTTTATTAGGGATACCACTGGGAATGGTGCTTTGCCGAGTCCTAGGTAGCGCAAATGCCTTCTTAGAATTTGTATCCCGTACCTCAATACCCATGGAGCTTACAAATGAAGCAATAATAGCGTCCATACTTTGTGCTTTGGTATCACTGGCTATTACATTGATTTTATCTTTTTATCATACAAAAGAAACAATCGTATCATATAAGAGAAAATCAAACAAATCTAGTAAGAGATCTACTATTGTAGGCCTTATTGCAGGTGCAGTATTATTATTGGTTTCAGCGTATTCATTATATAACTTTCAAAACCAAGCTGAACTATTAGGGCAAAATGCAGAAGCAGGAAAACCTATGGATCCAATGTTATTTTTAGGATCAATTATTTTTATTATTGGTGCGGCACTAATGGTACAAGCTATATTACCAGTTATAGTGAATCTTATATTCGTAATAGGAAGAAAGTTTTGGAAGCCGTCTGCATATGCATCCTTGCAACAGATAATAAAAGGGGCAAGCAACCAGGGATTTATTATATTATTTATTATATTAACAATGGCACTAGGAATATTTGATGCTACCCTAGCAAGGACCATTAATGGAAATGAAGAAGATAGAATAACTTATACCATAGGGGCGGAACTTGTACTTCAAGAAAAGTGGGATAGTAACAAGGCTGCTATTGATGCTTATATTACCTCCCTAAGGGAGATGGGCCAAACAGCAGATATAAATAGTCTTGATGTCTTTTATGTAGAGCCGGATTTCAATCGCTATATGAATTTAGATGGGGTAGAAATGGCAAGTAAGGTTCTAGTAAATGATCAAATAGACATAGCTGTTGACAAGGGCAAGGTTAGTGGTACATTAATGGGTATCAATAGTAAGGAATTCGGACAAGTGGCTTATCTAAAAGGTGACCTTACAGACCAGCACTGGTATAATTATCTTAACTTGCTTGCGGAAAGTGAAAATGCAATTATTGTTTCCTCTAATTTTAGGGATACATATGGTTACGAAGTTGGAGATACATTAAACTACAACGACAGAGACGGTTCAGCAAGAGGTGTTATACAGGGATTCGTTGATTATTGGCCATCTTTCCAGCCAGTGGTAAAAGAAACGGATAGTGATGGTGTTGTAAGAGAACTAGAAAACTCTCTTATTGTTGGAAACTTATCTGCAATACAGTCAGCATGGGGCATTACTCCATATCAGGTATGGATAAAGGTTAAAGATTCGACATCATTTATATATGACTTTGCAGAGGAGAATAAGATACAATTTGAAGTTTTTAAAGATTTGCCATCAGAGATTATAAAGAAAAACAATGATCCCTTTTATCAGGGTACCAATGGGGTTCTAACCTTAGGATTTATAATTATACTAACAATTTGTGCCATAGGTTTTCTGATATTTTGGATTTTATCCATTATCTCAAGAGAATTACAATTTGGAGTATTTAGGGCAATGGGAATGACAATAACTGAAATAATTGGAATGCTATTACGGGAACAGTTCTTCCTTTCTATCATTCCAATAGCATGTGGATTTTTCATCGGTAACCAAGTATCTAAGCTTTTTGTTCCCTTAATACAGATTGCATATTCTTCTTCGGAGCAAGTATTACCTTTGGAAATTATAAAACAGGCAAGCGACCAATTCCAGATTCTTATGATTGTTGGGGCTATGGTAATAATTTGTATGGCTATTATAGGTAAACTTATTTCTAACTTGAAGGTAACTCAAGCACTTAAATTAGGGGAGGAATAAATTATGGAAAATGAACTTATTAAAACAGTTGGAGTAGACAGATATTTCCCTATGCCTAATGGAGAGAAATTTTATGCCCTAAAGGATATAAGCATACAAGTGCCAGAAGGTAAATTAACCTTATTAAAAGGACGTTCAGGCTCTGGGAAAACCACCTTAATGAACCTTTTAGGAGCTTTGGATACAGCATCAGCTGGGGATGTCTACTTTGATAATGATAATGTATCAATAATGAGAGAAGGTAAGCGCTGTAAGATTCGTAGAAAAAAGATTGGGTTTATATTTCAATCTGTAGCACTAATTCCAACAATGTCTGCATATGAGAATGTGGAATTTTCCCTAAGGCTTGCTGGAGTTAAGCGAAACCGTAAGAAAAGGGTAATGGAGTGTTTGAGAATGGTAGGCTTGGAGAAAAGAGCAAGTCATATGCCACAGCAGCTATCTGGTGGAGAACAACAAAGGGTTGCTATTGCAAGAGCAATAGTACATAAACCAACAGTTATCTTCGCAGATGAGCCAACAGCAGAACTAGACACAAACACATCACTTATGATAGTTAAAATATTTAAAACCCTTACAGAAGAAAGAAGTGCCACCATTGTAATGACTACACATGATACAGGTCTTATGGATATTGGAGATAAGGTATACGAACTGGAGGATGGTGTTTTAATTGAGTGATAATACTGATGATATAAATAAAGATTTAATTATTCAATCTGATAACCTAGTTAAGATATACAAGACCAAAGACAGTGAGGTTCTTGCCCTTCAGGGAATGGATTTAAATGTTAAACCAGGAGAGCTAATGGCCATAGTAGGAAAAAGTGGTAGTGGTAAGTCCACACTTTTAAACATGTTGGGAGGGCTTGATAAACCCACTGCTGGAAGACTTTTTGTTGATGGTAAAGATCTATTCAAGATGAACAGAAAAGGTCTGATTGAGTACAAGAGGAATACTGTAGGCTTTATATGGCAAAACAATGCAAGAAACTTGTTTCCTTATCTAAATTCTCTTCAAAACATCCAGGTACCAATGATGTTTACTAGTGAAAAAAAGAAAAAAGAGAAGGCAGAAGAACTTCTAGAATTAGTTGGGATGTCACATAAAAAGAGAAACCGTTTAAGCGAATTATCAGGGGGTGAGCAGCAAAGGATTGCTATTGCAATATCATTAGCCAATGAACCAAAGATACTACTGGCAGATGAACCAACAGGTTCAGTTGATAAATCCACTGGAAACCACATTATGAATGTGTTTCGTAACTTGAATGATAGATTAAACACTACAATCATTATTGTTACTCATGACATTGGTTTGGCCAAGGAGGTAAATAGAGTAGTATCCATACAGGACGGTAAGATAAGTAGTGAGATGCATGCCAAGACGGATTATCGAGAAAGAATGAAAAACATTACCCTTTATAATGAGGTACATGATGAATACTCCATACTTGATAGGGCAGGACGAATACAACTACCCCAAGAAATGTTAGAAAAAATAGGTGTAGAAGATAATAAGGTTAGGTTGGAGTATTCAGGTGATTCAATAGTAATAAAAGCAGCACAGGAGAAGAAAAGTCAAGAGACAGAAGAAATAGAAGATTTAGTGGAAGAAAAAGCAAGTCAAGAAGATTAAATGTTATTTATATGTATAATGTATAATACTTAGGAGGGTTATTATGAACAAGAAACTAAAGATGATATTGTTATTTACAATGGTAGTAGTTGGTATTAGTTTTACAAAGTACCCCATAGAAGTGCAAGCAAGTTTAACCAGTAGCCAAGTGCCTCTTCAGCTGGTAGATGAATTGGACAACCACCGATATCCTCAAATGACTAATATTAGATATACTTCTAATGGTCAAATATATAAGTCGCAATTCACAATTGATTCCCCGGGACAATTAAATGTTGTAATTAGAGAAGATATAATGACTGCTATAATGCAAAGGAATTTATCATTTTGGGGAGGGAATGACACCTTAGACTATAAATTTGGTGGATATGCATGGATTAGTGCAGATCCAAGTGGTAATAGTATTATTGGTGATATAGAAAGGTTTTCTGATTCTAGAACTGATATCACAAGGTTTTTAGAAGAGGGAGATTACTACTTATGCACTGTATATGATAGTTCTTCTTATAGCGGAGAAGCAGGTATAGCAATACTCTATGAAAGGGCCAGTTTAGCAGGACAAAAAATAGCTACAAGTTTTAAAAACAGTAGAAAGATAGAATTCAATAATGTTGCTAATGGTTTTTTAAGTGATATAAGGCCGAATAATTATTATGCTTTTTATTTAAATGAAGAAGCGACTCTTTCAATTGATTTTTCATTTGACACATCATTTGCAAGTGATGAGGATGTTGGATATTGTGGTTTGTACGATGAAAACCAGCTTTTGATTGAAGAGTCTACTTATCTAAAGGTGGATAGGGGTTTAAATTCATTTAACTATTTATTAAAGCCAGGTACTTATTATATTAAGCTTGATGGTATGAGGGGTAATACTTTACTCTCAATAAGCCCAATGTATTATGGTATAAAGGTCACAGCTGATAGTGATGGTAGTTGGACTGATGAAAGCGTAGATGTTTATATTGATACGATTATAGATTTCTCTGACATCTCAGTGCTATATGGAGATGTGAAAAAAGGATTAATTAATAATGAGATGATTTGGTCACAGGAGAATGAAAATTATATTAAAATAGACGGTGCAGCATCCTTTACTGCAGAAGAGAATGGTACATACTCTGTAAAGGTAACTGATAAATATGGACATAACACCATGGAAAAGATTAAAATTACCAATATAGACACAAGTAAGCCAGAGATTGAAGGAATAGAAGATGGTATGGCATATAAAAAGCCTGTTACAATTACTTGGTCAGATGAAGGTAGTGGTATAGACAAGAGTAAAACAAATCTAAATGGCCGAAAAGTTAACAGTGGTCTTAAAGTTTCAAAAGAAGGAAAATATACTTTAGAGGTATATGACAAGGTTGGTAATAGTGAAACAGTAGAGTTTTATATAGATAATACTGCACCAACAGTTAACGTTCAGCATGGAAGGACATATAATGGAGCTTTAACACTTAGATTCAAGGATGATGTATCAGGGATTAGTAAGATAACCATAGACAATACTGAAATATCATCTACAAGAAGCATGTACCACTGCTACCTAGATGGAGAATATACTGTAGAGTTATGGGACAAGGCTGATAATTATAGAAAAGTTGTATTTACTATAAAGAAGTAATTTTTCACTATAGACAAAAACCACATGCTATAGGAAGGAAATGACATGAAGATAATTGGAAAATCAGTGATTGCAAAGTCACTAATTACAAGTGGAAACAATTATAGGGTGAAACAGATTATTGAAAAGGCAAAAAAGGGTGATAAGGTTACGATTGCATATATAGGGGGATCTGTAACAGAAGGCGCTGGTGCAACAACAAAAGATAAATGTTATGCCAGCCGCTCTTATCAACTTTTTAAGAATGCTTTTGCCAAGGAAGATGGACACAATATTGACTTTGTTAATGGAGGAATGGGAGGAACATCATCTGCAATAGGTATTGTTCGCTATAACCGTGATGTTACTTCATATGGACAGGTTCAACCAGATATTGTTTTTATAGAATTTGCTGTAAATGATCATGAAGAGCCTACAAAGGGTGTGGCCTATGAAAGTCTAATTAGAGATATACTAAATCAGCCAAACAAGCCTGCAGTTATACTTTTGTTTAGTGTATTTCAAACAAGGTGGAACCTACAAGATAACTATATACCTACAGGCAATTATTATGATCTACCAATGATTAGCATAAAGGATGCCATTGTGCCTGAATTAGAATCTAATAAAATTACTGATGAGGAATTCTTTGCTGATGAATACCACCCAACAGATTTTGGACACGGATTTATGGCAGATTGTATTATGAATTATTTTGAAGTTGTAGATGGGCAAGCCATGGCAGAAAGTGATGTTCTGATACCGAAGGCTCCTAAATTAGCTAATAGTTTTGAGGGAGTAAAGATGGTAGACAATAAGACTGTTGATGATAAGGTTAAGATATTTAAGGGTAACTTTACAGCAGTTGATCCCAAAGTCACTAGTTTTTTCCCGGATAATTGGATGTATGTAAGTGCTATAGATAATCAAGGCTTTAAGATGATGTTGAAATGTAAGAATATTTTATTACTAACAAAATCAACATCAGATTCTTCCTTTGGTACAGCCCAGGTATATCTTGATGGTAATTTGGTAAAAAGTATAGACAGCTCTGTTGGTGGAGGTTGGAATAATGCTGTGATTGACCTTGTATTAGATACAGACATATTGGCAGAACATACTTTAGAGATAAAGATGGCCAAGGGTGATGAAGATAAAAACTTCACTATTATGGCGGTTGCCTATACAGAGTAAATAAATAAATTCTTAAAAATAGTAGCAAAAGATATAAAATCTAGTATAATGTTGATGAAAAATGCTATTACATTATACTAGATTTTTTTAAAGGATAAATCTTTTAAAAAACTAAAAAAACATTAAAAAAACACTTGCAATCAAATTTTACATGGTGTATAATAGTTCGTGTTGTGACGTTGATAGCGTAGAAGCGTGAGGTTGCTGCTAAGCTAACTTAGGTTAGTTGGTGGGGTATTCCGTGGAGCGAATGTCAAGTTATGAAACTGGCGACAAGTCACTGTACCTAAGAATTCTTCTGTTTAGAACAGTAGAGAAGTGTATAGTCCTTATGTCATATAAGATCCCAGATCTAATTGGGGTTATTAATATGAAAAAAAAGGACACACACGGATGAGTGTACAGTCACCGCTTGTCGTACTGTAAATTAGTGCGAAAAGGAGGCGACTTTTTTTATGGCAAGTCAAGTAATGAGAATAACATTGAAGGCGTATGATCACAAA
>CAZPWO010000002.1:44446-51623 GCA_964590525.1 uncultured Herbinix sp.
CCTGTTTTCTTAACCGTATCAATCATCAGGTAAAATTATCGATACGGTTAAGAAAACAGGTTCTAAGGTGAGCGGACCAGTTCCAATGCCTACTAAGAAAGAGAAGATAACAGTTCTTAGGGCAGTTCACAAGTACAAAGATGCTAGAGAGCAGTTTGAGCGTAGAACCCATAAGAGATTAATTGACATCATTACACCTACTCAGAAGACAGTTGATGCATTATCCAGATTGGAGATGCCGGCTGGTGTGTATATCGACATCAAGATGAAAACTAGATAAGTAAGAAAAATCAGAATTAAAAATCCTTAGGGTTGAATATATAAACATATATGAACCGTCTAGGATGATTGCACAGTATGTGTAATCCGCTGTAGATTAAATAGGAGGTAAATGAATGAAGAAGGCAATGATAGCTACAAAGGTTGGAATGACCCAAATCTTTGATGAGGACGGTAAGTTTATTCCGGTGACCGTATTGCAAGCAGGTCCTGCTTATGTAACGCAGATTAAGACATTAGATAATGACGGATATGCAGCGATTCAAGTGGGATATGGTGACATTAGGGAAAAACTAGTGAACGACCAACAAAAAGGACATTTTGCAAAGGCAGATGTTGAGAATAAAAGACATCTTAGAGAATTCAGATTTGACAATGTGGAAGATTATGAAGTTGGACAAGAAATTAAGGCTGACATTTTCGCAGTAGGCGACAGAGTTGATGCTACAGCTAGGTCCAAAGGTAAAGGTTTTCAAGGTGTTATCAAAAGACATGGTTTGTCAAGAGGACCTATGTCCCATGGTTCCAAGCATCATAGACATGGTGGAGCCCTTGCTGGTGCTTCTGATCCTGGTAGAGTATTTAAGGGTAAGCAGATGGCAGGACATATGGGTAGCGAAAGGGTTACTATACAAAACCTAGAAGTAGTAAGAGTTGACGCCGAAAAGAATCTTATATTGGTTAAGGGCGCTGTGCCTGGACCTAAGAAATCTTTCGTTATATTAAAGGAAACAGTAAAGTCAAACTAGTTCTTTGAGAAAGGAGGAACACACAGATGGCAAATGTAATAGTTTATAACACCGAAGGCAAAGAAGTTGGGAAAGTAGAACTTAACGATGCGGTTTTCGGAGTAGAGATAAATAAACATTTAGTTCATATGGCAGTTGTTGGACAGATGGCTAACAAACGTCAAGGAACACAGAGTACTAAGACTCGTGCAGAGGTAAGAGGCGGTGGAAGAAAGCCTTGGAGGCAAAAAGGAACAGGTCGTGCAAGACAAGGTTCCATTAGATCACCTCAATGGAAAGGCGGAGGCGTTGTATTTGCTCCAAAGCCAAGAGATTATTCAGTTAAGATGAATAAGAAGGAAAGAGCAATCGCTGTAAAATCTGCTTTAACATCAAGAGTTGAAGGACAGAAAATAGTTGTATTAGATCAATTGAGTTTTGATGAAATCAAGACTAAGAAGATGAAAGAACTTCTAGGTAATTTCAACCTAGACAAAGCACTAATAGTTCTGGATAAGAAAGATGACAATGTGTTTCTTTCAGCAAGAAATCTTCCAAAAGTTAGAACGGTATTATCAAACTCTATTAATGTTTATGACATCCTAAAGTATGATACTTTAGTATTAACAAAGGATGCTGTGGCACAAATTGAGGAGGTGTACGCATAATGGCAGATTTAAAATATTATGATATAATTCTTGAACCTGTAGTAACAGAGAAAAGTATGAATTTAATGGGTGAGAAAAAGTACACTTTTTTAGTTCATACAACTGCTACAAAAAAACAGATTAAAGAAGCTGTAGAGAAAATGTTTGACGGAACAAAAGTTGCTAGAGTAAGCACGATGAATCTTCTGGGTAAGACCCGTAGACGTGGTAACACATCTGGTAAAACCGCCAAAACTAAGAAGGCAATTGTATCATTAACAGAAGATAGTGCTGATATAGAGATTTTCTCAGGCCTGTAAAAGCAAGAAATTGCAAAGATAATAATTGAAAGGAGTACAAAACATGGCAATTAGAGGTTATAAACCATATACACCTTCCAGAAGACACATGACCGGATCTGATTTTCAAGAAATCACAAAGACGACTCCTGAAAAGTCCCTAGTCACTTCTCTTAGTAAGAAGGCTGGACGTAATAATCAGGGTAAGATAACGGTTAGACACCGTGGTGGTGGTTCTAGAAGGAAATACAGAATTATAGATTTTAAAAGAAAAAAAGATGGTGTTCCAGCTACTGTTGCAAGTATCGAATATGATCCAAACAGAACGGCTAACATCGCATTACTACATTATGCAGACGGTGAAAAAACATATATTGTAGCACCTAAAGGACTTAAAGTTGGAACCCAGTTAATGAATGGGGAAAAGGCTGAGATAAAAGTGGGTAATTGCTTACCGCTTGTTAATATTCCAGTAGGTACAGGAGTTCACAATATAGAGCTTTATCCAGGTAAGGGAGGACAGCTTGTTCGTTCCGCTGGTGCTGCTGCTCAACTTGTTGCTAAGGAAGGTAAATATGCAACACTTAGACTTCCTAGTGGTGAGAGAAGAATGGTTCCAATTATATGTAGGGCAACCATTGGTCAAGTAGGAAATGAAGAACATGAATTAATTACAATTGGTAAAGCAGGACGTAAACGTCATATGGGTATAAGGCCTACAGTACGTGGTTCTGTAATGAATCCAAATGACCATCCACATGGTGGTGGAGAAGGTAAGACTGGTATCGGAATGCCAAGTCCATTATCCCCTTGGGGTAAACCTACTCTTGGTTATAAGACTAGGAAGAAAAAGAAGAAATCCAATGCTCTTATTGTAAGAAGAAGAGACGGAAAAACTTACAAGAGTTAATATATGTAATGAAATCAAATGTGAAATTGCAAGGAGGTTAGAACACATGGCTCGTTCATTAAAAAAGGGACCATTCGCTGATGAACATTTACTTAAAAAAGTAGATCAGATGAATGAATCTGGTGAGAAAAGAGTTATAAAGACTTGGTCACGTCGCTCAACTATATTCCCACAGATGGTTGGTCACACAATAGCAACACATGATGGTAGAAAGCATGTTCCTGTATATGTTACAGAAGACATGGTTGGTCATAAATTGGGAGAGTTTGTTGCAACAAGAACCTTTAGAGGACATGGTGCAGGAGAAAGAAAAACAACATTTTAATGCATAAGCATTAAATGGAAGGAGGTTTATCCATGGCGAAGGGACATAGATCACAGATTAAAAGAGAACGTAATGCAATAAAAGATCATAGAGCATCTGCTAAGTTATCTTATGCAAGAATTTCCGCTAGGAAGGCAGCTTTTGTATTAGATGCCATAAGAGGAAAAAATGTACAAACAGCATTAGGTATATTAGCTTATAATCCAAGATATGCTTCAGGTGTAATAGAAAAACTACTAAAATCAGCAATCGCTAATGCTGAAGTTAAGAATATGGATCCTGGGAAACTTTATGTTGATGAATGTTGGGCTGATCAGGGGCCAATCATGAAAAGAATGAGACCTAGAGCACGTGGTAGTGCAGACCGTATACAGAAAAGAACATGCCATATCACAGTAGTGCTTAATGAAAGATAAGGAGGGCAATAATGGGACAAAAGGTTAATCCTAATGGCTTTAGAGTCGGTGTAATTAGAGATTGGGATTCTAGATGGTATGCAGAAGCAGATTTTGCGGATAATCTTGTTGAAGACTATGAGATTAGAAAATACCTGAAGAAGAAATTATACAGTTCAGGAGTTGCAAAAATTGAAATTGAAAGAGCTTCTGATCGTGTAAAGATAATTGTTCACACTTCAAAGCCTGGTATTGTAATAGGTAGAGGTGGTACAGAGATAGAGCAAACAAAAAAAGAAATACAGAAATTTACTGACAAAAAAGTGAATATTGAAATAATGGAAGTGAAAAGACCAGACCTAAATGCACAATTAGTTGCGGAGAATGTAGCTTCACAGCTTGAGAGACGTATCTCATATAGAAGAGCAATGAAGTCTTCAATGCAAAGAACTATGAGGGCAGGAGCGAAAGGTATTAAATGTTCTATATCTGGACGTTTAAATGGAGCTGATATGGCTCGTACAGAATTCTACAATGAAGGAACAATACCTCTTCAAACTCTACGTGCTGACATCGATTATGGTGCGGCTGAAGCTGATACAACATTCGGTAAAGTTGGAGTAAAGGTATGGGTTTATCATGGTGAAATACTTCCTACGAAAGGAAATAAAAAGGAAGGGAGCAACAAATAATGTTAATGCCTAAAAGAGTTAAATATCGTAAAGAGCACCGTGGAAATATGAAAGGCAAAGCAATGAGAGGTAACAAAATAACATATGGAGAATATGGTCTTGTTGCTACAGAACCAGCATGGATAAGATCTAATCAGATTGAGGCGGCTCGTATTGCTATGACTCGTTTCACTAAACGTGGTGGTAAGGTATGGATTAAAATATTTCCTGACAAACCAGTGACTGCAAAACCTGCTGAGACTCGTATGGGTTCAGGTAAGGGGTCATTAGACCATTGGGTAGCTGTTGTTAAGCCGGGACGGGTAATGTTTGAAATTGCAGGTATTCCAGAAGATAACGCAAAAGAAGCGCTACGTCTTGCAATGCATAAATTACCAGTAAAATGCAAGATAGTTTCCCGTGCAGATATAGAAGGCGGTGAAAGCAGTGAAAGTTAATGATTATTTAATAGACTTGAGAAAAAAAACTGTTGAAGAGTTAAGTGAAGAATTAGTATCTGCGAAGAAGGAATTATTCAACCTGAGATTTCAGAATGCAACAAATCAGTTGGATAATACAGGCAGAATAAAAGAAGTTAGAAGAAATATCGCTAGAATTCAGACTGTTATATCTGAATTTTCTAAAGTTTCCAATTAATTAAGATGGGAAAGGAGAAACAAGCGTGGAAAGAAATTCAAGGAAAGTCCGTGTTGGTCAAGTAGTTAGTGATAAGATGGATAAAACGATCGTGGTTGCAGTTGAAGATAAAGTAAAGCATCCCCTATATGGCAAGATTATGAAAAGAACTAGTAAGCTAAAAGCACATGATGAGACTAATCAGTGTAGAACCGGGGATAGAGTTAGGGTAATGGAGACGAGGGCTTTATCTAAAGATAAAAGATGGAGACTTGTGGAGATTGTTAGAAAAGCAAAATAATCTCAATATCCAAATGAAAGGAGTATTATTATGATACAAGTTGAATCAAGACTTAGAGTTGCCGATAATACGGGAGCTAAAGAATTATATTGTATCAGAGTTTTAGGCGGATCTGGTAGGAGATATGCCCATGTAGGCGACGTTATTATTGCTTCGGTTAAAGATGCAACACCAGGCGGTGTTGTTAAAAAAGGTGATGTAGTAAAAGCTGTTGTCGTACGTACTGTTAAGGAAACACGAAGAAAAGATGGTTCCTATATAAGGTTTGATGAAAATGCTGCCGTTATTATACAAGATGACAATAACCCAATGGGTACACGTATATTTGGACCAGTAGCGAGAGAACTGAGAGAGAAAAAATTTATGAGAATCGTTTCTTTAGCACCAGAAGTATTATAAGGAGGTGTCGATCATGGCAATGACAAGAATAAAACCAGGTGATACAGTTAAGGTAATTACCGGGAAAGATAAAGGAAAAGAAGGCAAGGTTATTTCAGTAAAAGACGGAAGAGTACTAGTTGAAGGCATCAACATGGTGTCAAAGCATAGCAAGCCAAGCCAGGCAAACGCTGATGGGGGTATTGTGAGCCAAGAAGCAGCAATTGATGTTTCTAATGTAATGTATGTTCATAAAGGTACTCCTACAAGAGTTGGATTAAAGATGGTTGACGATAAAAAAGGAAGTAAAAAAGTACGTTATGCTAAGTCAACAGGCGACGTGATTGACTAATTTAGAGAGGAGGTCCATTTAAGTTGACTAGATTAAAGGAATTATATTATGAAGAAATAGTCCCTGCTATGGTAAAGAAGTTTGATTACAAAAATACCATGGAGGTACCTAAATTAGATAAAATTGTAATCAACATGGGTGTTGGTGAAGCAAAAGAGAATGCTAAAATTATAGATCATGCAGTTAGTGATTTAGAATTGATTTCTGGTCAAAAACCTATTGTAATTAAGGCAAGAAAATCTATTGCTAACTTCAAGCTAAGAGAAGGTATGCCTGTAGGATGTAAAGTTACTTTAAGAGGAGCTAGAATGTATGAATTTGCTGATCGTTTAATTAATTTAGCATTACCTCGAGTACGTGACTTTAGAGGAGTTAATCCTAATTCATTTGATGGAAGAGGCAACTATGCACTAGGTATTAAAGAACAGTTAATCTTCCCAGAGATTGATTATGATAAAGTTGATAAAGCACGTGGAATGGATATTGTTTTTGTAACTACTGCAAATACTGATGAAGAAGCAAGAGAAATGTTAACACAATTTGGTATGCCATTCAGAAAATAGTTAGGAGGTATTTAATGGCTAAAAAGTCAATGAAAGTAAAACAAAAACGCAAACAAAAATTCTCATCTAGAGAATATAATCGTTGTAGAATTTGCGGACGCCCTCACGGATATTTAAGAAAATTTGGAGTTTGCAGAATTTGTTTTCGAGAATTAGCGTACAAGGGACAGATACCGGGTGTAAAAAAAGCAAGCTGGTAGAGTTTAGAAAGGAGGCAAATGGGATGACATTAAGCGATCCAATTGCAGATATGCTTACAAGAATTCGTAATGCGAACACTGCGAAACATGATAAAGTAGATATACCTGCTTCTAAGATGAAAATTGCTATTGCAGAGATTCTTTATAAAGAGGGATATATCAAAAACTATAAAGTAGAAGAAGTAGGAAAATTTAAAAATATTAATATAACACTTAAATACGGAGAAGACAAAAACGTTAAGATTATTACTGGATTAAAGAAAATTTCTAAGCCAGGACTTCGTGTTTATGCGAACAAAGATGAACTTCCACAAGTTTTAGGAGGTTTAGGAACAGCTATCATTTCAACAAGCAAGGGTGTTATTACTGATAGAGAAGCTAGAGAACAAAATGTTGGCGGAGAAGTAATAGCTTTCATTTGGTAATATGTAGTATAATTGAAAAATAGGAGGTGCGGGCAATGTCACGTATAGGAAATTTGCCTATCGCTATA
>CAZPWO010000003.1:0-18863 GCA_964590525.1 uncultured Herbinix sp.
ATTTGCTCCAACTGTACCATCTGAACCTAATCCCCAGAATTTACAACTTATTGTACTTTCAGGAGTAGTATTAGGAGCTTCTTCTATAGGAAGAGATAGATGTGTTACATCATCATTGATACCAATGGTAAAGAATTTCCTATCATTGTTCTTATAAACTGCAATTATTTGTGCAGGTGTAGTATCTTTTGAACCCAGTCCATAACGACCATTTAATACAGGTGTATCTTTAAACTTAGTATCTCTTAATGCTGCTACAACATCTAGGTATAGTGGTTCACCAACAGCACCTGGCTCTTTAGTTCTATCTAATACAGAAATCTTCTTAACTGTATCAGGAATAGCATTGATTAAATGTTTTGCACTAAATGGGCGGTATAGACGAACTTTAACTAGACCAACTTTTTGTCCATTAGCATTTAAATAATCAATAGTTTCTTCTATAGTATCATTAACTGAACCCATAGCTATAATAATATGCTCAGCATCTTCAGCACCATAATAGTCAAATAAATTATAATCAGTACCTAACTTAGCATTAACCTGATTCATGTATTCTTCTACAATCCCAGGAACTGCATCGTAATATTTATTTGAAGCTTCTCTAGCCTGGAAAAATACATCAGGATTTTGAGCGGAACCTTTTAATTCAGGTCTTTCAGGATTTAAAGCTCTCTTGCGGAATGCATCAACAGCATCCATATCAACCATGTCTTCTAGGTCATCATAATCCCATATTTCAATCTTCTGAAGTTCATGGGAAGTTCTAAAACCATCAAAAAAGTGTAGGAAAGGTACTCTGCTCTTTATTGACGCTAAATGAGCAACTGCTCCTAGATCCATAACTTCCTGTGGATTTGTACTTGCTAACATCGCAAAACCCGTCTGACGGCATGCGTAAATATCAGAATGATCACCAAATATTGATAAAGCATGACTAGCAATTGCACGAGCAGATACATTAAGTACCCCAGGGAGTAGTTCACCCGCAATCTTATACATATTAGGTATCATAAGTAATAATCCTTGGGATGCAGTGTATGTAGTCGTTAGTGCACCCGCTGCTAAAGAACCATGTACAGTACCCGCTGCCCCAGCTTCTGATTGCATCTCAACAACCTTTACCTCTTGTCCAAATATATTCTTTCTACCTGCTGCAGACCATACATCGGTCACTTCAGCCATAACTGAACTTGGGGTAATGGGATAGATAGCCGATACATCAGTAAACGCATATGATACGTGAGCTGCTGCATTATTTCCATCCATGGTCTTCATCTTTCTTGCCATATAATATTCCTCCTATTCTAATTAGAACAAAATTACATTAATAATTTTTGTTTATACTCATCAATATAGGATTATAACACACATTCTTGACTTTTCAAATAGGAATCCGTTATATTTTTGACAAAGTTACATAAAAGCCAAATAATTCTCACATTGTTATCCTATCAGCCTCCCTAAAATAATAATAAATGTGTTCAGATAAAATCTCGTCAATAGGTACTTGACTAGCATTTACATCTTTGACCATATCATTAAGTTCTTCCTCTTTCATATCCTTATAAAAAGGCAGAAGAATGACTTCATGAATACTGCTTGGAATAATAATCAAGTCTGATTTAATTTTCTCAGCAAAATTTCTTATAACATTTTCATATAATAGGCAAGAAGCACCATTGACACTATTTGCATTAGACAAAACATACATCTTAACTTCCTGTTGATAATTATGTTTGCATAAATCCTCAATTATTTCTTCTGGAATATCTTCATCTTCAGAAAGAAAACTTCTGATAATGTCATCCATGTCACGAATAACCGCTGGGAAAAGTCTTTCTGTATTTTCATTGGCCAAATTATAAAGCTCTTCTGATGTAATTCCCCAAAGTTTTGTGTGGTCGTTAGTAATTTTAAGAGTTCCAATTAACTCATCATCGTTTTTAACTAAACAATGATATGTTATAGCGAAATCCATAAATTTTTTATGGGGAAGCTCTTGCAATAGGGTAAAATTCTTCTGATAATTAACAATTCGATAAACAATGTACTTTTTCACATCTTCCAGTTTATAGCCAAAATCATTCCTGATTGTGGGTATAGCACAATGATTATAGATAAGACATAGGCGGTCTACAATATCCTCTAACTCGCTTCCTTGAAGATAGGATTCATAATAAGCTTCTAGGTAAATATTCGGTGCAATATTACGCCCCTTTTTTAGTACTATTAAACTATCTAGTTGCAGAGAATTATTTTTTACGATTTTTTGAATAATAACTTCGTATTCTTCTCCCATTACTTCCTGGACCTTGCCCTTGATTTTTTGGATAAATAAATCATATCCAAGTGATTTTTTATTTAGAGTTTGAAACAAATTCCTTTTCCCCCTTTGATTTGATTTGATTTGATTTGATTTGATTTGATTTGATTTGATTTGATTATGAGATTTTTAAAGATGATTTGAATAAAAAGTTGAATGTAAAGAAAATACTATAGAAGAAATCCAAATGTATTATATTTACTTTTATATAATAGCAGACTTATCCTTACATTGCAAGAATATCATTACATGTTTTTACTATAAAAGTATCTAAACTTTTTTCTTGATTTTCGTTATTAGTCCTAAAATTTATGTTTATAATAATAGTTGTAAGCAGCACTAAGTGATATTAACACTTGAGATGGGGCATAGAATGTCCACATCATAATACTAGAAAGATTTTTCATTTTTATTAAAAGTATGTGAGAAAATTTTATATAAGTAGACATATTATATAAAGCAACATTTAAATCACATAGGATAAAAAACAACATACCTATTGCAAATAAACACAGATCTGTCCTATGAAAGTTATTAATTGCCCTTTTGAAGCTTATAATAGTATTAGATAAAATACTTAAGAAATAAAAAACAGTAAAAACAAGAAGTCCATCAATGTGAATTCCCACAGCATACAAAAGATAAGATATTATAGTTGCTCCGATAATTAATACAAATAGCCTTATAAATAATGTGACCACAATTCTTTTGACCTTATTATTAATTATTGAAGATAGAAAAATTCCATATAACTGCTGTACTATAATAAAAGAAATAAGACCATACAGGTAATAATCATTTATAAGAAATAAAAACACATCAGCTAATACTGTAAAAAACAAAGCCATCCTCCATATTAAAGAAACTGATGGCATTATATTTACATAAAAAAAGCATATTAGGATCAGTAGAAACTTCATAAGAATAGCTACTTGTAAGCCTTTCCCCATAATGTCTAGGGCTATAAACAATCCATAAATTAGAGCTTGGATTATTATAAAAAGCTTAGTTATCCTGTCTTTTCTTATATAGTATCTTAAATCCTTAATATGCTTCAAAAAATCTTCCCTCCTAATTGTATCTTGCTTTTAGGAATTGGTCTGCCTCTTTTTCAGGCACGGCTTTACTATATAAAAACCCTTGTGCTAAATTACAATTAGATTTTTTTAAAAAGTCTTCTTGCTCACTATATTCAACACCCTCAGCAATAACATATAAATCTAATTCCTTTGCTAGATTTATAATTGCCTGTACAATCTTTTCATCAGAGTTATTATCAACTACTGTATCTAGAAAACTTTTGTCTATCTTTATATTCTTAATTGGTAGGACTTTTAGATAATTTATAGTAGAGTATCCTGTTCCAAAATCATCCAATGAGAAGTCAATACCTTTATCTGCTAATTCATTAATAATATCCTTGGAATAATTCAAATCATTAAGTGCTATTGATTCTGTTATCTCCAAATCTATATTATGAGGATTAACCCCTGTTTCATCTATAACCCTAGATACCATGTCAATAAAATCACTATCTTTAAACTGTCTAGGAGAAATGTTAACCGCCATACTTATATCCTTATACCCCTCTTCTTCCCATCTTTTCATCTGTTTACAGGCTGTATAAAGAACCCATTCACCTATTGGTACAATAAGACCGGTTTCTTCCGCAAGATGTATAAAATCATCTGGATAGACCAATCCCCTAGTAGGGTGGTTCCACCTAATAAGAGCTTCAAAACCAATTACCTTTTTACTTGATAAATCCATCTGTGCTTGATAATACAAGACAAATTCATTTCTACCAAGTGCATTTCTAAGGTCTGATTCCAGCTCAATCTTTTCAGTGAGTCTTTCATTAAATGAAGGCTCAAAGTAGATATAATTATTCTTACCTTTTTCCTTAGCAACATTCAAAGCGGAGTTAACATTTTTCATTATACTCTGAGATGTTTTCCCATCGCCAGGAGCAAAAGCAACCCCAATACTTACCTCTACAAAATATTCCTTTGTAGAGAACATAAAAGGATATGTAAATACATTTCTGACCTTCTTTATTTTCTCTTCATAAGACATCTCATCTTCCAAGTTTTGAGATATGATGACAAACTCATCCCCTCCAAATCTGGCCAGATAATCATTTTCATCTAAAACTTGTTTTAAACGATGAGTAACATCAATTAATAATTCGTCACCAAAAGAAAAACCTAAGGAATCATTTAAGGTCCTAAAAT
This sequence comes from uncultured Herbinix sp., assembly GCA_964590525.1. Classification (GTDB taxonomy): domain Bacteria; phylum Bacillota; class Clostridia; order Lachnospirales; family Lachnospiraceae; genus Mobilitalea. The sequence goes on from CAZPWO010000003.1 coordinate 4,561, forward strand.
CATCCAAATCAATACCCATAATTCCAATGGTTTCATCTTTACGAATGGTGAGCATTACATTGTCCAGCATCTTAAAAATCCCATTGCGATTTGGTAATTCTGTTAAGTTATCAATGTAAGCCAACTTTTCCATTGTCTCATGACTTTTTGTCAGCTTTTGATTTTTCTGTGTTAATTCATCATATAAACCCGCCAATTTCTGCTTTTCTTCTTTAAGGTCATAGTTGATTTCTTTTAGCTTTTCGTTTTCAGAAATAGCATTATTCAGTCTTTTTAACATTCTAAATGATCTTACTATAGTTACAGTAATAAATAGGGCAAATGCTACTATTATTATTGTAATCAAAATCTCCGTTATAGAATTGTTATCAATAGCTCCCATAATACCTTAACTCCTCCAAAATCTAGTCATTACTTATCTGAAAGGTATTCATCAATGCTTTTTGCAGCGTCTTTTCCTGCCCCCATTGCAAGAATTACAGTAGCCGCTCCTGTAACAATATCTCCACCGGCAAATACCCCTTCTCTTGTGGTCATTGAGCTTTCTTCATCTACAACAACACATCCCCACTTGTCTGTTTCTAAACCTTTTGTTGTGGAAGCAATTAATGGATTAGGACTTGTTCCTAGAGCCATAATTACACTATCTACATCTAGAACGAATTCTGTTCCTTGAACTTCTACGGGTCTACGCCTACCTGAAGCATCTTCTTCCCCTAGCTCCATCTTAATACATCTCATACCAGAAACCCAGCCATCATCATCTACCAGAATCTCTTTAGGACTAGTAAGAAGTTGGAAGTTAATACCTTCTTCCTTAGCATGGTGAATTTCTTCAAGTCTAGCTGGAAGTTCTTCTTCACCTCTTCGATATACAATATATACCTCAGCTCCTAGTCTAAGGGCAGTTCTAGCTGCATCCATAGCCACGTTGCCTCCACCTACTACAGCCACCTTTTTTCCTGTGTAGAGAGGGGTATCATATGCATCATCAAACGCTTGCATTAGATTGCTTCTTGTAAGGTATTCATTTGCCGAGAAGACTCCATTTGCATTTTCACCATCTATACCCATAAAGCTAGGAAGACCTGCACCAGATCCAATAAATACTGCTTCAAAGTCTTCTTCCTCAAATAATTGATCAATAGTAACTGACTGTCCTACGATAACATTGGTCTCTATCTTTACACCTAGTGCTCTTATATTATCAATTTCTTTTTTTACTACGGTTTCTGTAGGAAGTCTAAATTCAGGAATCCCATAAACTAGTACCCCTCCTGGCTCATGAAGAGCTTCAAATATAGTGACGTCATATCCTACTTTAGCCAGCTCTCCTCCACATGTAATACCAGCAGGCCCTGCCCCAATTACTGCAACCTTTTTATTCTTCTTAACAGGTGATGATTCAGGAACAACATTATGTTCCCTTGCCCAGTCTGCTACAAATCTTTCTAGTTTACCTATAGCTACTGACTCACCTTTTATAGCACGAATACATACTTCCTCACACTGTGATTCCTGTGGACATACTCTTCCACAAACAGCAGGTAGGGTTGAATATTTACTAATAATTTGAAATGCTGTCTCTATATCATTATTCTCAATCTCTTGTATAAATCCAGGTATGTCAATTGAAACTGGACACCCATCTACACATCTAGGTTTTTTACATTGTATACAGCGAGAACTTTCTGCCATAGCCTCATCTAAATCATAGCCCAAACATACTTCATCAAAATTCGTCGCCCTTATCTTTGGGTCCTGTTCTTTCACAGGAACTTTCTTTAATACATCAATATCCATTCTATCATATCCTCCGTTCTTTTTAACTTCTTATTTTCTAGTTTTCATGACATTGGCATCCAGGGTGATGATGGGTTTTACCTTCTTTCTCCTTAAGAACCTCTTTACCCTCTTGAGTCTTATACATCTGAACACGTTTCATTGCCTCATCAAAATCTACCATATGCCCGTCAAACTCTGGACCATCAACACAAGCAAACTTTATTTCATCTCCTATTGTCAATCTACAGGCTCCGCACATCCCTGTTCCATCTACCATGATTGGATTCATACTTACTGTTGTAGGAATTCCCAACTCTTTTGTAAGTATGCTGGCATATTTCATCATAATCATTGGTCCAATGGCTACAACATGATCGTATTTTTTCCCCTTATTCTCTACTAAATCTGTAATACAGTCATTAACATTACCATGCAATCCATAGGTTCCATCATCAGTAGAAATATAAAGATTCTCAGCCACTTTCCTCATTCTATCTTCTAGTATAACTAATTCTTTAGTTCTAGCACCAATAATACAATCAACTTTATATCCCTGGTCTTTCATCCATTTAACTTGTGGATAAACAGGTGCAGTACCTACTCCACCAGCAACAAATAATATCTTCTTCTTCTCTAGCTGATCCTTTGGCAGACTCAAAAGTTCTGAAGGTTGACCTAAAGGCCCTGTAAGGTCTTGAAAAACATCTCCTTCTTCAAGTTTTGCCATCTTCTTGGTTGAGTAACCTAAGGCCTGAAATACGATTGTTACTGTTTCTGCTTCCCTATTGTAATCACAAATCGTCATAGGTATTCTTTCACCATGCTCATCTAGCATTAATATAACAAATTGCCCTGGTTTGCAATTTTTAGATACCCTAGGAGCCTTTATATCCATAAGATATATAGTCTCTGATAGAGCTTCTTTATTAAGTATTTCAAATCCATTATTCTGCTTCATAAAATCTCCTTCCCCTTGTATAAAAATGTTTGTGGAATTATTAATTAGTCTTTTATTATTAATTGTTAATGTTTTATTGTTAGTAGTTATTCATCAAGCTAGGTTTCTACTTCATTATAGAATAAAAGATATAAAAATGCTAGCAATATTATGGAAAATGTATTGTTCCATATAATATTCATTTTACCTGCATAGGCTAATTACTTCAGGACATAATAATCTCATGAATACCAACAAAGATTTTCTCAAAAACTTTATTATCTGTGGTCTTATTGGATGGTGCATGGAATGTTTTTGGACTGGCATGTCTTCAATTTTCAAAAGTAAAGATAGAACCTTATCCTGCCATACGTCCATATGGATGTTCCCTATCTACGGATTAGCTGCTTGTTTTTCACCCATATGCAAAAAACTTTGTAATAAAAATTTCCTGTGTAGAGGAGGTATTTATGTATTGTTGATTTTTGCCATAGAATATATAACAGGAATCACACTTAAAAAGTTTAAAGCTTGCCCATGGGACTACAGTAAAGCGAAACTAAATTATAAAGGAGTTATTCGACTAGACTATGCTCCTGTTTGGTTTTTTGCTGGATTGCTTTTCGAAAAAACCATTAATGACAATTAAACTTACAAAGAAAAATTACTCAAAATTATAAACCTATCAATTTCTGATAGGTTTATTTTTCTGTTAATTGTGTTGGTCTTATTATGCTTTCCTTAAATGTTCAAATAATCACTTGTCAGCAATTACTATAAGCCTCCAGCCCCACCGCCAGTTATTCCGTCACCTATTGTTCCGCCACCAGTTGTTCCACCGCCAGTTGTTCCACCACCAGTTGTTCCGCCGCCAGTTGTTCCACCACCAGTTGTTCCGCCGCCAGTTGTTCCACCACCTTGATTTTGCTGGGTTCCACCACCTTGATTTTGCTGGGTTCCACCAGTGCCATCTCCGGTATCATCTGTTGCACAGGCAGAAAGAACAAACATACACGTAAGGCATAATGCTAGAATTAAAGCTATTTTCTTTCTCATAGATACTCCTCCTATAATATTAAAAATTCTATTTACTTGGTTAGTATCTCACTAGAATATTTTTTTTATGCATATTATGCCCCTAAAGTACTATTGACTTCTCCTTAATATAATTGTATTATTTAGAACGTTATTATAAATAACAACACCTGCTAAATATTACCCCAATATTTAGCTACAGCATTATTTGTAATGCTGTTTCAAGAAACGGACTTGAGCATATCAAGTACGTTTCTTGTTTTTTTACTCCAACATTGATATTATATCTGCTTTCAAGATATCTTCTTCCTCTAACATTTTTATTCGTTCTATTGCCTTTACCATAGCTGTGACATTAAACTTACATCCTTTAAGGGCATTGGATATCTGTAAAAACGGTTCTATTTCTAGGGCATCTGAATAAATCACAACTTCTTTTATTAACCCAGAGCTAACATGAAGTTTTATATCCACTTCTCCCCAGGTAAACCTTCTTTCCAAGCTGTAATTGAAATCCATCCTTTTGCCAAATCTCCAGTCCCAGGAAGAGAACTTTTCAGTTCTTTTTTTTATATCATCATCTGCTAACTCTTTCTGCTCTAGTAGATAAGGTTTTAAGCCATATACTTTACCAAAGGCTATAACAAGCTGGTCTATCATAGCTTGAATAGTCAAATTCTTGTCATAATCTTTAAGATTGCATACCCTAGAACGAACAGATTCAACACCCTTGGAAATCAGTTTTTTCTCTGACACATTGAGATACCTGGACAACTTATCCATATCAACATCTATAAGAAGGGTTCCATGGTGATAACATCGCTTTTCACCTATATAGAATGCGTTTCCTGAAAACTTCTTTCCATCTACAATTATATCATTTCGCCCATCTTTTTTTGCTGCTATCCCTAATTGATTCACAGCCTTCAAGATTACATTAAGCTGTTTTTCTACATCATAATTCTCCTTAGATACAAGAAAGGTAAAGTTAAGATTACCTAGGTCATGATAAACTGCTCCGCCACCGGATAATCTCCTTACTAGATGTCCATCTTCCTCCTCTAGTTTTGCCACCTTGCATTCCTTCCAAGGGTTTTGATTTCTTCCCACAACAACTGTATTCTCGTTCTGCCATAGATACAAAATACATTCCTTATCTCCAACATTATCAAGAAGATACTCCTCAAGGCCTAAATTCTTATAAGGATTAGTTTCCTTTGTAATTATATATTGTATGTTTTCTATCATTTTATACCTCTATCTTAGATATTTTTTCTTTAATCTAAAATTTATATTTTAACAGTGGATTTCTTGCAGCTTTAACATCATCTGGCCTACCAATCGGAGTTCTTGTAGGACTTTCATGAAGAATTTCTGAATTGTTTATAGCTTGCTTATAAATCTTTTTATAAATCAAAGCAGCCTCTTCCAAGGTTTCCACAGTCTCCGTCTCGGTTGGCTCTACCATAAGTGCTTCCTCCACTATAAGGGGGAAATACATTGTAGGTGGATGCATGTCATAATCTAAAAGAGTTTTTGCAAAATCAAGTGCTGTCACATTCCTACTCTTTTTAAGGTCCTCCATAGATATAACAAATTCATGCATAACTCCCTTATCATAAGGAATATCAAATGTATCCTTCAGAAGATGCATCAGATAGTTTGTGTTTAGTACAGCATTCTCAGATGCATTCTTAAGACCATCATTTCCCAAAGTAAGTATATATGTTAGAGCCTTCACTACTACTAGGAAATTACCGTAAAAGGCTTTTATTCTTCCCATACTAGCTTCCTCTACGGTGACATGCTCCAACCTGTAAGATCCATCTTTATAAATAACCCTAGGTGATGGTAAATACTTACCCAACATCTCTTTACAAGCTACTGGCCCACTTCCTGGACCTCCACCACCGTGTGGGGTAGAAAAGGTCTTATGAATATTCAGATGTATTATATCAAAGCCCATATCCCCTGGCCTTGCAATACCCATGATAGCATTAAGGTTTGCTCCATCATAATAATTCAATCCACCAGCATCATGTACAATCTTTGTTATCTCTAATATGTTCTCATCAAACAAACCAAGGGTATTTGGATTAGTTAGTATAAATCCTGCTGTACGATCTCCTACTACTTTTCTTAATTCATCTGTATCTACTAGTCCATCCTTGGTTGATGGAACATTCACCACTTTAAATCCAGCCATTGCAGCACTGGCTGGGTTGGTTCCATGGGCTGAGTCAGGAACAATTATCTCATTCCTCTTATAGTCTTTTCTTTCTTGATGATAAGCCCATATTAGCTTCATTCCTGCATATTCTCCATGGGCCCCTGCTGCTGGTTGAAAACTCATATGATCCATAGCAGTTACTTGGCAAAGATATTTTTCTGCCAGATGCAACACTTCAAGGCATCCTTGAACTGTTTCTTCTGCTTGCAAGGGGTGTATGTTAGTAAAACCTTTAAGACCAGCCATTTCCTCATTAATTTTGGGATTGTATTTCATAGTACAAGAACCCAAGGGATAGAAACCATCATTAACTCCAAATGTTCTTTTACTTAGCTGGGTATAGTGCCTGCTAATTTCCGTCTCAGAAAGTTGGGGGAGATGTAGTTGACTTTTTCTTTTATATTTATCCCCTATATCTACTAAAGCTACATCACATTCTGGTAAAAGGTCGCAACCCCTTCCTTCCATACCCTTCTCAAATATTAATTTCATATGGAATCCACCTCCTTAAGTAAGCCTACTAATTTATCGATTTCTTCTTTACTATTCATTTCTGTAAGGCACCAAAGTATCTGCCCTTCACCTTTATCTCTAAGAGGATAGCCACCAAGAATTCCATGATCTTCTAGATATTTCATTACTTTATCCACATCTTGATTAGATCTAGTAACAAATTCGTGGAAGAAGGGACCCTTATAAACCAATTCATAACCATCCAACTTACATAATTCTTCTGCTAGGTAGTGCGCTTTGGACATTGATAATCTAGCCACCTGCTCTAAGCCTTTCTTTCCCATTGCTCCAAGATAAACCGCTGCTGTCATGGCACATAAGGCTTGATTGGAACAAATGTTACTTCTTGCTCTTTCTCTTCTAATATGTTGCTCCCTAGCTTGCAAGGTTAGTACAAATGCTCTTTCCCCTTTAGAATCAGTAGTCTCACCAACAATTCTTCCAGGAAGATTACGCATTAACTTATCAGTAGTAGCCATAAATCCAAGATATGGCCCACCAAAAGATAAGGGTAAACCTAGGGGTTGCCCCTCACCAACTGCAATGTCTGCCCCATATTCTCCTGGGCCTTTTATAAGTCCAAGGGAAATCGGGTTACAACTGATAATATATTTTGCTTTGGCCTCCCTTGTCACATCTCCTATTTCATCAGCATCTTCTAGCTGTCCATAATAATTAGGTTGTTGTATTAAAACACATGCGGTACTGTCATTAATATTTTTCTTTAAAAATTCCATATCTGTTTTTCCATCTTTAGCAGGAATTATTATCACTTCATAATTTGTGCCACTTATATATGTTTGTATGGTCTCCATGGTTTGTGGATTAATTGTTTCAGAGACAAGCACATTGTTTTTCTTGCTACTGGTGCACATTAAAACCCCTTCTGCTGCTGCTGTTGCTCCATCATATACTGAAGCATTTGACACATCCATTCCTGTAAGCTGACATATCATAGTCTGATACTCAAATATAGATTGTAGTAGACCCTGACTAATTTCTGCCTGATATGGTGTATATGCTGTAAGAAATTCTTCCTTGGATACAACTTGCTTTACAATAGCTGGTATATAATGATTGTAAGCACCACAACCTCTGAAGATAGATTTAAACACCCTGTTTTTCTCAGCTATTGAAGATACCTTATTCCTAACTTCCATCTCCGAAATCCCTTTTGGTATATCCAAAGGTTTATGAAGTTTTACTTCATCAGGTATAACCCTATATAAATCATCCATGGCTGTCATTCCTATAGCCTCTAACATTTTTTCTTGTTGAATCTTTGAATTAGGCACATAACCACCCATATATATCCCTCCTCTTTAATGTTTTAATATTCAAAAAAACCAACAAAAACTCCAGGATATTTCCCAAAGTTTTTATTGGCTATTTATATTTAATCTTTGATTAACTTATTGTATTCCTCTTCTGTTAAAAATTCATGCATATCTGTAACTCCTTCTATCTCAACAAACCACGCTTCTAATGCATTGGTATTAATAAATTCTGGCTGATCTAGTAATTCTTCATTAACTGCTTTTACTTGACCAGTTACTGGGGAGTATATATCAGACACTGCCTTAACTGATTCAACATCAGCAAAAATCTCACCCTCTATTACTTCATCCCCTTCTTCTGGTAAGTTAACAAAGACAATATCACCTAGTTCATGCTGAGCATGGTCGGAAATTCCCACCCTTACTGTTGTTTCATCAATAATTTGAACCCACTCATGGGATTCTAAATAAAAAAACCCTTTCTTAGCCATAATGCTATCCTCCTGTTTAAAATATTTTGTTTTATTATGTTTATATTTATGTTCTTTTATAAAATGGTTGCTTTACTATTGTTGCACTTATCTTTCTTCCTCTTACATCTACATCTACTTGTCTCCCAATCTCATTATAACTACTATCTACAAATGCCATTGCAATAGGATATCCAAGATAGGGACTATGGGTACCTGATGTGATCTCACCTATTAATTTATCCTGAAAATAAACCTGGCAATCCTTCCTAGCTATGCCTCGCCCAGTTATTTTTAATCCCACTCTAACTTTCTTAGGCTCTTTTTTAGCAATCAATGCCTTCTTACCTATAAAATCTTCTTTATCAAGTTTGACCGTAAATTCAAGTCCTACTTGATAAGGGCTTATAGATTCATTCATTTCATTTCCATAAAGGGGCATTCCTGCTTCTAATCTTAGGGTATCTCTTGCTCCTAGTCCAGAAGGAATTAGGCCAAATGATTCACTACCTGCCTTAATTAGTTCATCCCATAACTTAAGAGCATCTTCACTGGAACAATATAGTTCAAAACCATCCTCACCAGTATATCCTGTCCTAGATACAAGGCATGACACACCAGCAATATCCACTTCCTCTTTAAAGGTATAATATTTTTCTGGAATCATCTCCTTATTCCCTAATTGCATAAGTATAGCATTGGAGTTGGGCCCTTGCAAAGCAATTTGGGCAATCCCATCAGATATGTCTTCAAATACAACTTCTCCTGTGATATTCTTTTCAATCCATACCCTATCTTTTTGACGATTAGCAGCATTGACAACTAATAAGTAGCTGTCTACATTCTTTCTATATATAAGAAGGTCATCAATAATTCCACCTTCTTCATTGCACATTGGACTGTATTTTACTTGCCCATCCTGCATCTTACTGCAGTCGTTAGTTACTAACCTTTGAATGTTATATAAAGCATCCTTGCCTTTAAGTATAAATTCCCCCATATGGGATACGTCAAATATTCCCGACTTTTCCCTAACCGCCATATGCTCTTTTATAACACCTGTATCATATTGAACCGGTAGTTGGTAACCCGCAAATGGTACAATCTTTCCTTTTGCACTGACATGGCGTTGATAAAGCGGTGTTTTTTTATCCATTTTTATCCTTCTCCTCCCATAAGCACCTTCTCTACAATCAGATTATATTATGAGTAAATTAGTAAGTCAATGTATCTATTATCTTTTCCCTATTTCAACTCCTTTTAAGATGTAACTTAAAAACTCACAAGTCATATAATACAATATACAAGATGTTAAGATAATATTTGTTTTTTTCATAAATAAAATAATATAATAAATATTAAGGAGGAACTATATGAGTGAATTGCTTAACATTGATCATATTAGTTATTCCTATCATAGCCTCGAGGGAGAAACACCAGCACTTTTTGATGTTTCTTTTAAAGTTATGGATGGTGAATTCCTAGGTATTGTAGGACCAAGCGGCTGTGGCAAATCAACTTTACTTTCCTTGATTGCTGGATTATTGACTCCTAGTAGTGGTTCAATATATATAGGCGGAAAAGATATAAAGTCATCCGGAAAGAATATTGGCTATATGTTGCAAAAGGATCACTTGTTGGAATGGCGTAATACATTGAAGAACGTTACCCTTGGCCTGGAAATTCAAAACAAACTTACTTCTAATAGCTACAGTCAAATTGATCACTTGTTAGAAACTTACGGTTTAATCACATTTAAAACCTCTTATCCATCAGAACTGTCTGGTGGAATGCGTCAAAGGGCAGCTTTAATTCGTACCCTTTTGCTTGAGCCAGATATTTTACTTCTTGATGAGCCCTTTTCTGCCCTTGATTATCAAACCCGTCTAGAGGTTGCAGATGATATATGGAGCATTATTCGCAAGGAAGGAAAAACAGCTATTTTAATTACCCATGACATTTCAGAAGCAATTAGTATGTCAGATAGGGTGATCGTCCTATCAAACCGACCTGGAACTGTTAATAAGATATTTGATATTAATTATTCCATTGATGATAGAAGTCCCTTTAAATCTAGAAGTACACCTGAATTTAAGGATTATTTTAATTCTGTATGGAAGGAGTTAAATAATAATGGGCAGAAAAAATAATCTTGTATCAAGAAAAGACTTAGATTTATCTGCTGGTCAACATGAATATATTAAAAAACACAGGGTTCAGAAAAGAAATATTCGGATTTTTCAGATTATAATATTAGTTGCCTTTATAGGCTTGTGGGAGATAACAGCCTATACCGGTATATTAAATTCATTTATATTCTCAAGTCCTTCACGAATTGTAAACACTATAATTGATATGGCTTCTGATGGGGAACTTTTTTATCACATTGGGGTCACTTTACTGGAAACTTTAATTAGCTTCTTTCTTGTTAACTTTTTAGGAATTCTTCTGGCAATTATATTATGGTGGAATATAAATACAGCTAAAATACTGGAACCTTATCTTGTTGTTTTAAATAGCCTACCTAAATCTGCTCTCGCCCCAGTATTTATCGTCTGGCTTGGTAATAATATGAAGACAATAATTGTTGCAGCCGTTTCAGTTGCAGTATTCGGAACTATAATTACCTTGTATTCCGATTTTAGAGAAGTGGAGGAGGATAAGATAAAATTAATTATGACTCTTGGGGGGACAAAAAAAGATGTTTTGCTTAAGGTTGTAATACCTTCAAACATTCCCTCTATTATTAGTCAAATGAAGGTTAATATTGGCCTTTCTTTAGTTGGTGTTATTATAGGAGAATTTCTTGCCGCTAAGGCCGGGTTAGGATACCTAATTATTTACGGAAGCCAAGTTTTCAAGCTGGATTGGGTAATTATGTCCATTGTCATTCTTTGCATTGTGGCAACTGGCTTATATAAAACTCTTGAGTATCTTGAAAAAAAGATAAGTAAGTCAAAATAAAATTTATAATAATACGATTTTATTAATATAAAAAATAACTGGCATTTACTCTAGGTTAATTATAATGTCAGTTGTTTTTTTGTGCATTATATACAAGTATTATACTGTCGAATAATGTCGATGGATATAACTTGCATAGTTATTCATAACATGTTATTATTTTACTGTGAATGTTTACTTGCCATTTGCAAATAATGTTTTTTCCCCTAACAGCCCTGAGGGGTGGCTGATATTAGGTAATTATTTATGCATACTTGGCTTGCAACTCTGAGTTGTCTTGTAACTTTTTTACATTATTCTATTAATTAATTTTAAAGGAGAACTTTTATGAGAAGTAAAAACAGAGTCTTTTTGGCTCTACTTATGTGCCTAACACTTTTACTACCAGCAACAGGAGCTCAAGCTGCTACTACAATTACTTGGAACGATACTGGTAATCATGATGGTTATGACTATGAGCTATGGAAAGATAGTGGCAACACAAGTATGACACTTAATAATGGTGGCAACTTTAGCTGTGAATGGAATAACATTAACAACGCATTATTCCGTAAAGGAAAAAAATTTGACGAAACACAAAAACATCAACAAATAGGTAATATATCTGTGGACTTTGGAGTTGATTACAGACCTAATGGCAATTCATACCTATGCATATATGGATGGACAAGTAATCCTCTTGTTGAATTCTACATCATAGATAGCTGGGGGGACTGGCGTCCACCTGGTGCAAATTCCAAGGGAACAATATCTGTTGATGGTGGAACATATGATATATATGAAACTACAAGAGTTAACCAACCTTCTATAAAAGGGGATACTACTTTCCAGCAATACTGGAGCGTAAGAACTTCCAAACGTACTAGTGGAACTATATCTGTTAGCGAGCACTTTAAAGCATGGGAAAACAGAGGCATGCCATTAGGTAACTTATATGAAGTTGCTCTAACAGTTGAAGGATGGCAAAGTAGTGGTTCTGCCAATGTATATAGTCATTATCTCAATGTTGGTGGTGGCGGTGGTGGATACCAGCCTGATCCTGGACCTCAGCCTGATCCTGGACCTCAGCCTGATCCTGGACCTCAACCTGGCTACAGCGACAGTGATAGAATACAATGTGAAGATATGTACTTTGATGGTACTTACACTGGAAGAATTAATAATCCTTTTTCAGGAGCAGCCCTATATGCTAATGGTGATTCCGTAAAATATACCAAGTATTTTAATAATGGAAGAAACAATTTTGCACTTCAAGGATGTTCTGATAATAATAATATGGCAAGAGTTGATCTATTAATTGGCGGGAATTATAAGGGCACTTTCTACTTTGGTGGGTCTTATCCTGCACAATATCATCTTCAAAATGTCAGTCACGGAACTGGCAACCAAGAAATTGAATTAGTGGTAACTGCAGATGATGGCTCTTGGGATGCATTTGTTGATTATCTAGATATTTATTAATATATATATATAAACTATTAAAAATAGGTGGGTATATACTTCCCACCTATTTTTTTATTATTTTTTTATTGATATTTATTACTCTTCTTTTGCTTTCAATCTATTTTTGTCCTAACTGCTATGTTTTTATCTTCTTTTCCATCTCATTTTGTTCTTATTGCCATATAAAAAACCCATAAACAAGCGAAAATAAAAAACTTGCATAAATATCCTTATTATGTTATTATGTTTTTGTAAATATTTACTGGTCTAATGCCTATAAAAGTTTAAGCAGAAATCCTCGAGGGGCTTGATCAAACTTTTATTATTGCATTATGGCTTTATACTACTAATTCGTTTGAGATTTTATTTTGAAAGGAGAATCGCCATGAAACAAAAAACCATATTGTTTTTTTCTCTGCTGATATGCTTTACATTTATATTAGCTACAACAAATACACAAGCCGCTACTACTATTACTTCAAATCAGACCGGCACCCATGATGGGTATGATTATGAGCTATGGAAGGATTCCGGCAATACAAGTATGACACTTAATAATGGTGGCAACTTTAGCTGTGAATGGAATAACATTAACAATGCATTATTCCGTAAAGGGAAAAAGTTTAATGAAACTCAAACTCATCAACAACTAGGTAACATGTCTATCGACTTTGGAGTCGACTACAGGCCTAATGGTAATTCATACCTTTGTATATATGGATGGACAAGTAATCCCCTTGTTGAATTTTACATTGTAGATAGTTGGGGCGACTGGCGTCCCCCTGGAGCTTCTTCCAAAGGCACCATCTCAGTTGATGGGGGCACATATGATATATATGAGACCACTAGAACTAATCAACCCTCTATAAAAGGTAACGCTACTTTCCAACAATATTGGAGCGTTAGGACTTCCAAACGTACAAGTGGAACTATATCTGTTAGCCAGCATTTTAGTGCATGGGAAAACAGAGGCATGCCTTTAGGTAAGATGTATGAAGTAGCTCTAACCGTTGAGGGCTGGCAAAGTAGTGGCAGTGCTAATGTATATAGCCACTATCTTAATATTGGCGGTGGCGGTGGAAGTCAGCCCACCCCTACACCTGGACCAGGTCCACAACCTACACCAGCTCCTAGTGGTGATGCTACAAGAATAGAATGCGAAAGCATGACCATGGATGGTCCTTATGCTGGTAGAATTAATAATCCATTTTCAGGGGTAGCTCTATATGCTAATGGTGACTCAGTTAAATTTAATCAGTATTTTTCCAGGGGGAACAACAGCTTTTCCCTCAGAGGAGCTTCTGACAACTCCAATATGGCTCAAGTGGACTTAAGGATTGCTGGCCAACATAAAGGTACTTTCTACTTTGGCGGATCTAATCCTGCAGTTTACACTATAGATAATGTTAGTCACGGGACCGGTAATCAAGAGGTGGAGTTAATAATATCCGCAGATGATGGTTCATGGGATGCATTTGTAGATTATCTAGAGTTTACTGGCGGCGGTCAATCTGCACCTCAACCTACTCCACAACCTCAGCCTACTCCACAACCAGGCGGTGGTGGCGTTAATAACAAAATAGAATGCGAAAGTATGACCATGGATGGTCCTTATGCTGGTAGAATTAATAATCCATTTTCAGGGGTAG
>CAZPWO010000003.1:18963-44836 GCA_964590525.1 uncultured Herbinix sp.
AGTTAATAATATCCGCAGATGATGGTTCATGGGATGCATTTGTAGATTATCTAGAATTTACTGGTGGCGGAGGAAATCAGCCCACCCCTACACCTGGACCAGGTCCACAACCTACACCAGCTCCTAATGGTGATGCTACAAGAATAGAATGCGAAAGCATGACCATGGATGGTCCTTATGCCGGTAGAATTAATAATCCATTTTCAGGGGTAGCTCTATATGCTAATGGTGACTCTCTTAAATTTAATCAATACTTTTCCAGTGGCAACCACAGTTTTTCTCTTCGTGGATGTTCAGATAATAACAATATGGCAAGAGTTGATTTGAAAATTGGGGGTCAACATAAGGGCACCTTCTACTATGGTGGACCTCACCCAGCAGTGTATACTATCGATAATGTCAGTCTCGGAAGTGGTAATCAGGAAATCGAGTTAATTGTATCAGCAGATGACGGTACATGGGATGCATTTCTTGATTATCTAGAAATCAACTAATTCTATATTAGGAATAATAAAACCCGGCGGGATATCCCGTCGGGTTTTATTATTCCTACTTCTTATACTCTACAAGATAGACTTCTTCTTTAATAAGCCACTATTATTCCGCCTTCATTGGCATAGGTGGAACTAACACCTGCTGTATCTACTATAAAATGTTCTTTAAAAGGAACCCTCTTTAATATTTCTTCTTTTACAAATAATGCTCTTTCGTAATTATTACAGTGTGAAATACCAAGGATTCTTTCACCTGGTTTTATAACATCCTTTTCTATTATCTTAACCATACGATTTAAGGCTTTATTAATACCTCTTGCCTGATCAAGTTTTTCCACAGTACCTTCTTTTGTAGCGGCCATAACAGGTTTAATGTTTAATGTAGAAGCTAAAATCGCCTGTATTCCTGATATCCTTCCACTTTTAATAAAGGTTTCCAATGTTTCAAGAACAAACTTCGTCTTCATTCCTCTACGAAATTCATTAACCTTAGTAACTATAGTCTGAAAGGTGTTTCCTTCCTCTGCTAGCTCGCGAATCTTCATAGCAATTAAGGTTTGCCCTACGGAAGCCGATCTAGAATCGAAAACTTCAATATTTTTACCTGGATTATCTTCTAGATATAACCTCTTAGCTAACTCTGCGCTATTATAGGAACCGCTTAGATTAGAAGAAAGGGTGATAATGTAAATATCACCATCAAAATCAAACTCCTTCATGAAATCATCTGGAGATGGACATGCAGATTGTGGCTCCTTAGGTGAAGCCTTTACTTTCTCTAAAAAACTTTTCTGATTAAAAGTTTCATCATCAACAATTTCTTCACCATCAACTAAAAGCGTCAAAGGTACTAACCTAAAGTGTTCATCTTTCTTTAGCTTTTCTGGCAAATCTGTGCAACTATCGCCTATAATTCTGTATGACATATTGTATCCCTCCTGCATTAAAACATTTATATTTAAAGTTTACCCACTCTATTACACATTTTTTTAATATAAAACCTACAATTAATTTCAAATATTACGAATTATGTATTCCGTAATTAACCTTAGCTACTACTCCTTTTAGTCAATGTAGTTTACATTACTACATGATAACATATATCCTTGTTTTTTAGAAGTCTTTTTTTCTTTATGATTTATTATCTTCAATTTAGATAATAAATATCATCTTATAAACTATTTATTTTTTATTATATGGTAAGGCAATAATAAAACATGGATGTAAATTTTATAAGAAAATTCACATCCATGTTTTATATACAAATTAATCAGCTAATTTTAACATTATCTCATTACTTCTTTGAACAAATTTTGTCATAGCATCAGCTTCTAATGGACGATGACTTAAAACTGCTAAGTCGTATAACTGTTCACAAATTATTGGGGTATTTTCTGATTTTTCATTTTCAATAATATATTGAACAAGTTTATTGTTAGTGTTAAGTACTAATAATTCACCATCAACATCCAAACCAGCAGTAGCACCTGCCATGCCATACATCTTCATCATATCTTGCATTCTTCTGCTCTCTTCAGATAGAGTAATTATAGAGGATATGTTTTGATTCTTGAGCTTTTCCACTTTAACCTCTAATTTTTCTTTATCAAGAACCTTACGGAATAGCTTAGTCATAGCATCTGCATTCTTCTTTAAGACCTTTTTATCCTTGTCCTGGGTTTCTTCCTTAAAACTATCTGTTATATCAGCATCAATACGCCGGAAATTAATGTCATCCCTATGAGCTTCCAATTGATTTATAAAAGCTTGATCTATGTTATGGGTTAAGACAATAGCATCTAACCCTTCTTCTTTAAACATATTAATGTACTGACTTTGCTGCACTTCATCTGTTACATAATACACAAGAGATTTTTCTACATCCTCAGCATCCTGAGATTCCTCCCTGTCATTATCCGAATCAGAATCTACTACTTCATCAGGACTTTCATCTTGATCCACCACAGCTTGATCATTCACGTCTTCATCAGTAAGCTCAATATATTCTTCTAAAGTAATATATTTACCATCTAGGTTTTTATAGATAATACAATCTTCCATCTTTTTTCTAAATTTATCATCCTTTAAATAACCGAACTTAATAAATGGACTAATGTCATCCCAGTATTTCTCATACTCATCTCTCTCTACCCTGTACATACCTGACAGCTTATCTGCAACTTTTTTAGATATATAGTCAGATATCTTTGTAACAAAACCATCATTTTGCAAGGCACTTCTAGATACATTTAGAGGTAAATCAGGACAATCAATTACACCCTTAAGTAGCATCAAATACTCTGGAATAACCTCTTTAATGTTTTCTGCCACAAATACTTGGTTATTATATAACTTTATTACCCCTTCAATTGAATCATACTCAGTATTAATTTGAGGGAAATATAATATACCTTTCAGATTAAATGGATAATCCATATTTAAATGTATCCAAAATAAAGGTTCTTTATAATCATTGAAAAACCCTCGATAGAATTCCTTGTATTCCTCATCAGTACAATCATTTGGGTGTTTTGCCCAAAGGGGGCTGGTCTCATTTAAGGGCTGAGGCTTATCTTCAACAAGCTCATCAGTCTTATCTTCTTCATCCTTATGGTCCTCAATCTTTTCTTCCTTAACTGGCTCATTAGCATTAATGAAGTATATCTCTACTGGCATAAAGGAGCAATACTTCTTAATAACCTCTTTTACACGATATTCATTGGAGAATTCATAGCTTTTCTCTCCTAAGTAGAGAGTAATGTCAGTACCCCACTGGGTTCTACTTCCTTCACCCATTTCAAAATCGATTCCACCCTCAGATTCCCAATGAACAGGCTCTGCACCATCTTGACAGGATAAACTATCAATAGTAACCCTATCAGCCACCATAAAGGCGGAATAAAAACCTAAACCAAAGTGCCCAATTATCTGATCATCATTAGTCTTATCTTTATACTGTTCTACAAACTGCGCCGCCCCTGAAAATGCAATTTCATTAATGTATTGTTTAACTTCTTCATATGTCATACCAATACCATTATCAGAAAACTTTATTGTCTTTTCTTCAGGATTAATAGTTACAACAATCTTGTATTCATAAGCATCTGGGATATCAACCTCTCCCATAATATCAAGTTTTTTAAGTTTTGTAATAGCGTCGCTAGCATTAGAAATAAGCTCCCTTACAAAAATATCATGGTCAGAGTACAACCACTTCTTGATAATCGGAAATATATTCTCCGAACTAATTGATAAATTACCTCTTTCTTTACTCATACACGTTTATTAAGCAGTAAATCGCTTAATAAATCCTCCTCTCTAATAATTTATTTATATTATATTCCACCCTATTATTCTTCTTCAAATGCTATTTTACTTTCCCTAAGAATTTCTTTTACCCTAGCATCCCATTCATAATCAAGAGTTTTATCCATAGTAAATGTCTTCATTGCACTAGCTGTTACAATATTGAGCTTTCCTTTTTCAAAACGAACATTGATAAAAAGTCCACCTACATTATCTTCATGTACTTGACTTATCTTCCCAAGCAAATCTTTCGTTTGCTCAGGAGGAAACTGTAATACTATCTTCATCGACAAAGGGTTCTTATTCCCTTTTATTATTGCAAAAGCAATTTCCCTTATATCACTCCACATAAGTGTGGGATATTCTCGCAAGTCAATCTCTTCATCAGAATAAAACTCTTTATAAAACTTCCCAGAGATATGAAATGATGTAAAAGTATTAATTTCCATTTCTTTCAATATTAGATGATCAAAAAATGGGCTTGCTAATAGTTTTGTCATAAATTCTTTTACACCAGGTATATTAAGTAATATCATATGTTCCCCCAAGTTTTCATTAATTAAAAACATTTAAAAGAAAAATCATATCAGCACTATTATTCTAAGTATATATTCTTAACTATTACAAACAATAATAATATTAAAAACATCTTCTTTTATTGTTTTATACATTTATCAAATCACTATACACCTTTTTAAAAAAATAATAGGAGGTTATAATCATGTATTTTGAGCCGTCTAAAAAAACATATTATCGTTTTCCTTCCAAGTCTAGGGTCACGGACTTAAACTCCCAGTTCTTCTTGCAAGAACTCCCTGACAACGACCACCACAATTCAGATTTTGAAGATTACGATATTAGTACAAAAGATCGTGAAAAGAACCCCGATTACATTTAAAATATTATTAGTTTTACAAAAAACAAGATAAGTAGTTGTATAGGGTAAATGATATCAAATAAGTATTTAGTATCTTTACCCTTTTCTCCTTTATAAAACCATATAAATGCCATGGAGACTAATGCAATAATTCCATATACTAAGTCCCCATTTATATAACCTAGTACTATAAATATAGAAAACAAGATAAGCCCTTTGCTTCCTTTGAACAGATAAAAGGCTACAGCTAACAAAACTCCCATATAACTATATTCCGTAAATAAAAAGGCAGCCAAAAAGGAGAAAGCCAATGTTGTCAAAGCATTCAAAATGTTAATCAAGAACATCTTACCCCTATATTTTTCCTCTATAATGTCTAAAACTCTTATACATACTACTGATATTAATAAGGTAAATATAAGATTTTGGCTCCTAAAGTCCATAATTGTATTACTAAAAAACAAATCATATGGAATTTCTGAGACAAGTGCAAATATAAGCAATTTCCTTATATACTTATCTACATTTTTTGTTTTAGAGAATTCTTCTACTACAATAAATATAATAAGCGGAAGGGCTATAGAACCTATCCCCCTAAGAATCAACTCTGCCATTGATGCTGTTGCCGGACTTTGAAATCCTACTAATCTTCCTATGTGTTCTGATAGCAAAGATATAACTGCAATAATCTTTAAAACATATATACTCATAACTAGTACCTCACATTTTATTTTTTCTGTTTTTTATATAGATACTGATAGAATGGTAATGTGAAATAATATCCACTAGACTATTTTAACTAAGATAAGTTCAAAAGTCAAAAATTACTTGCAAATTGACCATAATAAGATAAAATAGTATTGTTAGCTATGAATTTAATGAATGGAGAAATATTATGAATAAAAAACCCTCTCTTATACAAAGACACCTTTCCACTTTTTCTTTTCTCGTATTTTACATATTACTTATTATTGGTCATCTGATTATGGATGGACTTGTTCTTTCTATTCAATTTGAGATGCTAATTACTATACTTCCCTTTATGCTTATAGGTATCATTCTTGATTATGTACTTCGGCATGATAGTAACTTACATCAAATCTTCAAGGTTTTTGCACAACTAATACCTATAAGTTTAATCCTACTTATTGTAGTGTCTGGTTTGTTTAATAATACGACTTTTAATGGCCAGTCTTTAACTGACATGCTTAATTATACTTACTGGTTATTTATTGGGCTACCATTTTTCATGGCCAGCTATGATAAGCAGCATAAAAAACCTTTGATATTTTCTACCATAGGAATTATTGTTTTGGCTATTGTGTATTTTTACCTAACCATGTCAACTTATAAACTCATTGTTGGAGGCCAGGCAATCCTTCATTTTCTAGCCTTATTCTTTATCTTATATTCTGCATCAACAATAAAGAAGATACCATTTTTGGGTCTAATACTTGGGGGACTTAAGGGCATTGCACTGCTTATTATACGCTTTAAACCAGCTAGCCCATCCGACTTTTTTATTGCATGGGATAGGAATATTGCCGTCCAGTTTGAAATGTTAACCCTAATAACTTTTATTTTGTGCATACTTATAAGATTTATTGCAGCCATTTATAATAGTAAAGAGACAAATAAATAATTGTATAGCTATCACATCTCCCTAAACTTCTGATATCTTTTCTCCACTAAGATATCTATAGGGAGATCTTTTAATTCCCTTAAGTTATCTTCTATTATACGCTTTACTTCCCCTATAATTAGTCCATAATCATTATGGGCTCCACCCTCTGGCTCAGCTATAATCCCATCAATAATCTTATGTTTAAATAAATCTTCAGCAGTTAGGCTCATGTCATCTGCTGCCTGCTCAGCTTTAGAAGCATCTTTATATAAGATACTTGCAAAGCCCTCTGGGGATAAAATCGAGTATACTGCATGGTCTAACATAAATATCTTATCAGCAACTCCCAAAGCAAGGGCACCACCACTTCCACCTTCCGAAATAACAATAGAAATTATTTGGGTCTTTAATCTAATCATCTCAGCCAAGTTTCTTGCTATAGCTTGACCCTGCCCTCTTTCTTCTGCTCCAATTCCGCAAAAAGCCCCCGGGGTGTCAATAAAGCATATAACTGGTCTATTGAATTTCTCTGCTTGTTTCATAAGCCGTAGTGCCTTTCGATAGCCCTCAGGATGAGGCATTGAAAAATTTCTTTCTATATTTTCCTTTGTGTTTTTACCCTTTTGTTGTGCAATTACTGTAACTGCCTGGCCATTTAACAAGCCTATTCCACCTACTATTGCCTTGTCATCTCCAAAGCATCTATCACCGTGAAACTCTAGAAATTCTTCAAATATACCTTCTATATAGTCAAGCCCCATAGGTCTTAGGGACATTCTTGCCAACTTTACTTTTTCCCATGGTGTTAACTCCATAAAACTAAACCTCCATAAAACCCTTTCACGGGGTTCCCTTTATATCCATAAATGATTCTATCTATCACGAATGAAACTTTATAATCCTAGCTAAAGTACTTTTCATTTCATCCCTAGCTACTATACGATCTACAAAACCATGGTCCAATAAAAACTCTGCCTTTTGAAAACCTACTGGTAGTTTCTGACCAATAGTCTGTTCAATTACCCTGGGCCCTGCAAATCCAATCAAAGCCCCTGGTTCTGCAAGGATAACATCTCCTAACATGGCAAAACTTGCAGTTACACCACCAGTAGTCGGGTCCGTAAGTACTGTAATATAAAGAAGTCCAGCATCATCATGTTTAGCCACTGCACCACTAACCTTAGCCATTTGCATTAGTGAAAATATTCCCTCCTGCATTCTAGCACCGCCAGATGCAGTAAATATAATAACCGGCAGTTCCTTCTCAGTAGCCTCTTCAAAAAGTCTTACTATTTTCTCACCAGTTGCAGTTCCCATACTTCCCATAATAAAAGTCGAATCCATAACAGCAACCATAACTGGCCTTCCTTTAATAGTTCCCTCCCCAGTAACAATAGCTTCCTTTAGCCCAGTTTGATCCTGGCTTTTAGCCAGCTTCTCCCCATAACCTGGAAAATCCAAGGGGTCATCTGTAGTTAAATCACTATTACTTTCAACAAATTTACCTTCATCTATTATCTGGACAAGCCTTTCCTTGGAAGACAACCTAAAATGATATCCACATTCATCACAGACACTTTTATGTTTAAGAAGTAGCTTTGTATAGATAATCCCCTTACATCCTGGACATTTCTTCATAATGCCTTGGGGAACATTAGGCTTTTCTTCTTGGTCAACCCTTGGTCTTGCTATATCATGAGGTCTTACTTTATATATCTTGGTTTTTGCATATTTCTTAAACTTAAAAGGATTTCTACTCATACTAAACCTCCCTTAATACTTGGAAGATGCTTTCTTGCCAACCAGCTTAGTCACACTTTAATACTCCCGTATGATACCTTCCTGATATTATTTCTGGCTTTTCCAAAAGTTCATATTGGTAATCAATATTTGTATCAATTCCCTCAATAATAAATTCTGAAAGGGCCCTCTTCATCTTTTTGAAAGCTTCATCTCTATTTTCCCCATAAGCAATCACCTTGGCCAACATAGAATCATAGCAAGATGGTACTGTATAGTCTGGATATATGGCAGTATCTACCCTAATACCAAAGCCCCCTGGAAGCAAAACATTATCTACAGTTCCAGGACAAGGCATAAAATTCTTATTAGGATCTTCAGCATTGATTCTGCATTCTATGGCATGACCTTTAATTTCTATGTCCTTTTGTTCAAATGAAAGCTTTTCTCCTGCAGCAATTCTAATCTGCTCCTTAACTATATCAATTCCAGTAACCATCTCTGTTACAGGATGCTCAACCTGTATTCTGGTGTTCATCTCCATAAAATAATAATTACCTTGGTCATCTAATAAAAACTCTATTGTACCTGCATTAACATAGCCAGCAGCTTTAGCTGACTCTACAGCCACATCTCCCATAGCGGTTCTTAATTCATCACTAATAGTTGAGCAAGGAGCTTCCTCCATTACTTTCTGATTCCTTCTTTGGGCGGAACAGTCTCTCTCACCTAAATGTACCACTTTACCATGTCCATCTGCAAGTATTTGGAACTCGATATGTTTAGGATTTACAATTAATTTTTCAATATAGACTCTATTATCACCAAAAGCCGCCTTAGCTTCTGCCTTGGCAGAAGAAATTCCAACCTCTAGATCTTCTTCACTATAAGCAGCTCTCATACCTTTACCCCCGCCTCCTGATGACGCTTTAATCATCACTGGGTAACCAATGTGGGCTGCAATCTTTTTTCCTTGTTCAAACTCTTCTATATCTCCCTTTGAACCAGGTATTATAGGAAGACCGGCTTCCTTCATAGTTTCCCTGGCCTGTGACTTGTTACCAAGCAAATCTATGGTTTCTGCCTTAGGGCCTATAAAAGTTATATGACAGTCCTCACACATTTTTGCAAATGCACTATTCTCAGCAAGAAATCCAAAGCCAGGATGTATTGCAGTTGCCCCTGTAAGAACAGTTGCACTAATAATATTTTGCATATTAAGGTAACTGTCTTTGGATTTGGCAGGCCCAATACAAACTGCTTCATCGGCTAACATTACATGTAAAGCTTCCTTGTCAGCCTCTGAATAGACGGCAACAGTTTCAATTCCCATCTCTTTACAGGCCCTTATAATTCTTACTGCAATTTCTCCACGATTTGCTATTAATATCTTCTTAAACATTTTACACCAACCTCAATATACTATTGTCCAATTGCAAATGTAAGAAGTCCAGATACTGCAACCTCTCCATCTACATAGGCCTTAGCAGACCCAACTCCAAAAGAACCTTTATTTTTAATTATCTCAACTTCTAATTTAAGTACATCCCCTGGAACTACTTGCCTTTTGAATTTAACCTTATCCATACTGGCAAAGTAGACAATCTTACCCTTATATTCATCTAAGGATAGTATAGCAACTGCACCGGTTTGGGCTAAAGCTTCCAGAATTATAACTCCTGGCATTATCGCTTTCCCTGGAAAATGTCCCACAAAAAATCCTTCATTCATGCTAACACATTTCCTGCCCAAGGCTCTAACCCCTGGCTCCAATTCCTCAATTCTATCTACAAAAAGGAAAGGGGGCCTGTGAGGTAATATCTTTTGAATATCATCAACATTTAGCATAGTAACCTCCTGTTTACATACCTTATGCAATAACAAATAATGGCTGACCGTATTCTACCATTTCTTCGCTCTCTATAAGGATATCAACTATTTCACCATCATATTCACTTTCTATCTCATTCATAAGCTTCATGGCTTCTATAATACACAAAGTCTGACCCTTTTTTACTTTGTCACCGATCCTAACATATGAATCCTTATCTGGAGCTGGTTGCCCATAGAAAGTTCCTACCATAGGTGATAAGACTTGTTGACCCAGGACTTCTTCCTTAGTATCTTCTTGACTTAATAGAATTGGTCCAGGTTCAGATGTTACAGGATTAGAAAGTGTAGACTGAGGACTTTCTATAAGTTTTTCCATGGATATCCTATAGCCTTCCTTTTCAATCTCAAGTTTTGTCAAATTGCTTTTGTTCATTTCCTTTATTAATTCTTTAATTTCTTTATAGTCCAAATCTACCCCTCCAAATTTTTGAAAATTAATGATGCATTGTGTCCACCAAAGCCTAAAGAGTTAGACATAACATAGGACAGATTGGCATTTCTACCTTTGTTTGGAACATAATCCAAATCACATTCTTCATCAGGATTATTTAAGCCCACTGTAGGTGGAACAAATCCCTCTTTAATTGCTTTGACACATACTACTGCTTCCACAGCACCAGCTGCCCCTAGGAGATGACCTGTCATAGACTTTGTAGAGCTGACGGGAACCTTGTATGCTTGATCTTCCATTGCAATTTTTATTGAAATTGTTTCATACTTGTCATTTAAAGGAGTACTAGTTCCATGGGCATTTATATAAGATATATCCTTAGGTCTTATTTTGGCCTCCTCCATGGCAAGCTTCATTGCCCTGGCTGCACCTTGGCCATCCGGTGACGGGGAAGTAATATGATAAGCGTCTCCTGTTGCTCCATATCCTACTACTTCTGCGTATATCTTAGCCCCTCGGCCTATTGCCTGGTCATATTCTTCTAATATAAGAATTCCCGCTCCCTCACCCATGACAAAACCATCTCTATCTTTATCAAATGGTATGGAGGCCCTCATAGGGTCATCACTAATGGATAAAGCAGTTAGTGAGGCAAATCCTGCAATTCCTAAAGGAGTAATAGCAGCCTCAGCACCCCCAGCAAATATTATGTCTGCATAGCCATGCTTAATGTTACGATAGGCTTCTCCTATACAATGACTTCCACTGGCGCAGGCGGTTACTATATTACTACAAATTCCTTTTGCACCAAATCTTATAGCAATATTTCCTGCTGCCATATTCGTTATTATCATAGGAACAAACAAAGGATTAACCCTTCTTGGCCCCTTACTTGTAAGTGTATTGGCTTCCTTTTCTATATTCTCTATCCCACCAACTCCAGAACCAACAATTACACCTAATCTTTCCCTATCAATTCTATCTATATTAATATCTGAATCTTCAAAAGCCTCAACAGCTGCAGCTATGGCAAATTGGGAAAATCGGTCCATTCTTCTGCTTTCTTTATAATCCATGTATTCTTTTGGCTCAAAATCTTTTACCTGGCCAGCTACTTTAGCTTTGTAATTTTCTGTATCGAATTTTCTAATCTTATCTATTCCACTTCTTCCTTCTTTTATAGCTTGAAAGAAATCTTCTACATTATTACCTATAGGAGTAATAGCTCCCATTCCTGTAACAACAACTCTACGACTCATACTAAACCTCCAAACTTACATTGCAATTCCACCGTCAACACATATTACTTGACCAGTGATATAATTGGCTGCCTCCGATGCTAGGAAGCTAACAGCCCCTGACACTTCATTAGGCTTTCCAAAACGTTTTAATGGTATATTTGCAATTGCCGCTTCCTTTACCCTCTCTGGTAAACTTTCTGTCATCTCTGTTTGAATAAATCCTGGAGCTACAGCATTCACTGTAATTCCCCTGCTTGATAATTCCCTAGCTGCAGTTTTTGTCATTCCAATTACACCTGCCTTTGAAGCTGCATAATTAATTTGACCTATATTCCCTGTTACCCCTACTACAGAGGCAATGTTAATTATCTTGCCTCTTCTTTGTTTCAACATAATAGCCGAAGCATGCTTTAGGCAAAAAAAGGTTCCCTTAAGGTTTATATCAATTACTTTATCAAAATCCTCCTGGGACATTCTAATTAATAGACCATCCTTAGTAATACCAGCATTATTAACCAAAATATCCAGCCTATTGTAATGCTTTATTGCTGTCTCTATTAGCCCTTTAGCTTCATCTTCCACACTTATATCTGCCTTAGCTGCAACAGCTTCTCCACCAGCATTAATTATAGTCTCTATAACTTCCCTAGCCTGAGCTTCATTACTTCTAAAATTCACTATCACCTTAGCTCCACAAGCTGCTAGTTCTAATGCAATCTCTTTACCAATTCCCTTTCCTGCCCCAGTAACTAATGCCACTTTCCCTTTTAACATATTCATTCCTTTCTCCCTATGGCAAATGCCTCTAAAGATGCTAAGCTATCGATGTTATAGACCTGTAGTTTTCGGTCAATCCGCCTAACAAAACCTGACAGGGTCTTTCCTGGCCCAATCTCTACAAATGTATCAACATTATTGTCTATCATTTTCCTAATTGTTTGTTCCCATAACACACTTGTCATAACCTGCTTATATAGTAATGTTTTAATATTATTTGAATCTTTTACATAATCAGCAGTAACATTGCTAATAAGAGGGATACTAGGCTCATTAATACTTATTATTTCAAGCTCTTGCCTAAGCCTCACAGCCGCTGGCTTTAACATAGATGTATGAAAAGGGGCACTAACTGGTAAATCAATAGCCTTAATTGCTCCCTTCCCCCTACAAATCTTTGCCGCCTGGTCCACTGCCTTAAGCTCACCGGCAATAACAGTCTGTCCTGGACAATTAAAGTTTGCAGCTTCAACTATTCCATAATCACTTGCCTCTTTACAGGACTCCAATATCTTATTAGGATCCAAGCCTAGAACAGCAACCATTTTACCTAGGCCTTCCGGAACAGCTTCTTGCATGAATCTACCTCTTTTTCTTACAAGGGGGATTACCTGTGATATCTTAAAGGCCCCTGCAGCTGTAAGTGCTGAATATTCCCCAAGACTTAGACCTGCCATAATATCAACTTTGATATTATATCTAGTAAGTGCCTTATAGACTGCAAGAGACATAGTAACAACTGCTGGTTGGGTATTCTCTGTCAAATTAAGCTCTTCTTTTCTTCCACTAAATATTAGTCCTGTCAGATCCATTTTAAGGCTTTCATCTGCTTCTTCAAAGACTTGCCGGGACTCAGGATAATTGTCATAAAGGTCCTTACCCATTCCAATGTACTGAGAGCCTTGACCAGCAAATAAAAATGCGGTTTTACCCATATTTATACCAAGCCTTTCTTAATTAATTCCATCTTGACTGCCAATGCCTAACAAACGATTAGCCTGCTGAAAGATCTCTGTAATAATGTCCTTACAACTTTCTTCCTTATTAATAAGCGCTGCGATTTGTCCTGCCATAAGGCTACCAAGGTCCATGTCACCGTCTACGACTGCCTTTTGCAAAGCACCTTCTCCTAGTCTGTTAAGCTCTTCTATTGGAGCCCCTTTAGCTTCTAACTGATCAAACTGGCGTGTTAACTTGTTTTTCAGACAGCGAACTGGATGACCAGTAGAATAGCCAGTAATAGTAGTATCAATATCTCTTGCCCTTATAATCCTTTGTTTATAATTAGGGTGTATATTACATTCGTTAGCTACAAGAAATCGTGTTCCTAGCTGTACAGCTTCTGCTCCAAGCATTATGGCAGCAGCCAGACCTCTTCCATCAGCAATTCCCCCTGCTGCTATTACTGGAACCTTATCTCCTACAGCATCTACTATCTGGGGAACAAGCGCCATAGTTGTCAACTCTCCTATATGACCACCAGCTTCTGTGCCTTCAGCAATTATTCCGTCAGCCCCATCCCTAACCATTCTCTTAGCTATGGCTACTGAAGGAACAACAGGAATAACAGTAATTCCATGTTCCTTCCACATACCCATGTATCTGCCTGGGGATCCGGCGCCGGTTGTAACAACCTGGACCCCTTCTTCCCACACCATAGCAGCAATATCATCAGCATGTTCACTTAGTAACATTATATTTACAGCAAAGGGCTTATTTGTTAACTTCTTTGCCTTTTGTACCTCCTTACGAACATAGTCCACAGGTGCCGTTCCACCAGCAATTATTCCAAGACCACCGGCCTCTGATACTGCTGAGGCCAGTGATGCATCGGCTATCCTTGCCATTGCCCCTTGAAAAATTGGATATTCAATATTTAGTAGATCTATAATCCTAGATTTTATCATCTTAACTATCCTTTTGTCTTTTGTTCAAATATTCATCAATATCACTTAAAGTATCAATGCTTTCAACATCCTCTGTAGGAATTTCTATATCAAATTCCTCTTCTAATGACATAACTATCTGAAACAAGTCCAATGAATCCGCATTCAGGTCATTTTGTAATGAAGTCTCTTTCTTTAATTCAGATACGTCCACTCCTAATTGTTCAGAAACAAGTTCTTTGATTTTATTTAAGTCCATAATAAATCCTCCTATTTTACTCTTAATTTTTTTGTTTTTATTTTGCTTATTACTTTTCAAAGCTATTACATCTTACCAATTAATCAATATTGCTCCGCTGGTCATCCCTCCTCCAAAACCCACTAAGATAATTTTATCCCCTGCTTTAGGCTTTTTCTCTTTAATCATTTCATCTAGTGCAATCCCTATACTAGCGGCAGAGGTGTTACCATATCGGTCTAAATTCATATAAAACTTTTCTATTGGCATATTGCAATATTTTGCTGCCAACTCTATTATTCTTTTGTTAGCTTGATGGGGGATAATCCATGCAATATCCTCTGATTTCAGGTTCCCTTTGTCTAAAATGTTTTTTATATTATCAGTTATTGCTCTAACTGCGTACTTGAAAACCTCTTGTCCCTGCATATTTATCTTCCCCTCATCTTCCATATCAGGGAAGGCACGGCATGTAAGTAAATCTTTCTTGCTCCCGTCAGCTAATAGGTGAGAAGCTATGATACCCTTTTTATCCTGCCCAGCTGATAATATTACCGCCGCAGCTCCATCTCCAAATAAAACGCATGTACTTCTATCTTTCCAGTCAAGAACTTTTGAAAGCGTTTCTGCTCCAATAACCATGACATTTTTATAAGTAGCATTTGTTATAAACTGCTGCCCTATTACCATTGCATAAATCATACCTGTACAAGCTGCTGATAAATCAAATGCCGCCGCCTTATATGCTCCTAATTTATCTTGGACAATACAGGCTACAGATGGCATAAATGAATCAGGAGTAATTGTAGCGCATATAATAAGGTCAATATCTTTTGCAGCTATTCCTGCATCCTTCAAAGCCCTTTCTCCCGCCTTAGTAGCCAAGTCTGAACTTCTTTCACCAGTAGAGATTCGCCTTTCCCTTATACCGGTTCTAGAACTTATCCATTCATGGCTAGTATCTACCATCTGGGCCAAATCATCATTAGTCAAAATCTTTTCTGGCAGATAACTTCCTGTTCCTATAATCCTTGCATTTCTCATCTTAATGCCTCCTATTTATTAAGCAGATGTGTTTTCTTAAGATGATCATTCAACTTTCTAAGTCCAACAATAAGAATCTCTTCTTCCTCTTCTGTAAATTCATCAATCACTGATTTCACCATCTCTATATGAAATCTTTCATGAATTCTATAAGCTAATTTACCTTGTTTAGTAAGACTTATATTAACAATCCTTCGGTCCATATCACTTCGCTCTCTAATCACATAGCCTTTCTTTATTAACTTATCCACAGCCGCAGTTAAAGTACCTGTTGTAATCTGCAATTCCAAGGCAGTTTCAGACATTGTCTTACTGCCATATAAGCCAATTGCATCTATGGTATGAATCTCAGTTATAGATAAATCTTTAAATGCACCCTGCTTAATAGAGTACTCCTCAATACGTCCTACGTCGTCGTATATCTCAACCAGAAGACTATTGATTTCTTTTAGTTTTTTTTTCTTTAATTCCACACACTCAACTCCATATAATTTTCATTTGTAACACACATTTATAATACAAATCAAAATATGATTTGCCTTTCTAATAGTTTGACAATCAAACTATAAATGAAAAAAAACCCTTTGTCAAGTATAACTTGAAAAAAGGGTTTTTACTTAATATTATATTTCAAATAATATTTCACCATAAGACGGGACTGGCCAAAGCTCTTTATCAACAATTCCTTCCAAGGTGTCTATTGGAACTCTTAAGTCCTCCATTGCTGGAACAACATCTCTTTGAAAGAACTCAGCTCTTACTTGTCCATTTTCCATAGCTTCTGCTTCTTCAATAAGCTTTTGCAACTTACTTAGGGCTTTTCTACCTTCTACTAATAGGTCTGATACTTGTCTAAGAAGGCTTATTTGCACACTAACATCAACATCAGCCACTGCCTTCTTAATACTATTAATAGAATTAGCCAAGCTACTTGTATAATTTATAATGGCAGGTATATATCTTTCATTTACCATGGATATCATAGTTTTTGCCTCTATATTAATTACCTTTGAATAATTCTCATACATCATCTCTGCACGGGACTTAAGTTCAGAGGCTGAGAACACATGATGCTTTTCAAAAAGATTAACGGATTTTTCAGTTACTAAGGCTGGAATTGCATCTACAGTGGTTTCTAGCCTTCCTAGACCTCGTCTTTTGGCCTCTTCTTTCCAGGCAGGGGAATAACCATTTCCATTAAATACAATTCTTGCGTGGTCAGACACTGTTCTTTTTATTAAATCATGAACAGCAAGGTCAAAATCTTCTGCCTTCTCAAGTTCATTAGCAATATCACAAATCACGTCTGAAACTATGGTATTAAGAATCGTATTGGCTGTTGCTATTGATGAAGATGATGCCACCATTCGGAATTCAAACCTATTACCAGTAAATGCAAAGGGGGATGTCCTGTTTCTATCTGCTCCATCCTTTTTAAGTTCCGGAATAGTATGAACACCTACATTAAGTTTAACCTCATCCTTACAACTTTTTGTTTCTCCTGTTTCTATTAACTGTGCCAATACATCTTCAAGGAGAGAACCTATATAAACAGATATAATGGTGGGCGGTGCTTCATTGCCACCTAACCTATGATCATTTCCTGGATTAGCCGCTGACACCCTTAAGAGGTCCGCATGTAAATCAACGGCTTTTAACACAGCAGAAAGAAATAGTAGGAATTCTATATTCTCTTTTGGTGTTTTGCCAGAATCTAGCAGGTTTCTACCAGTGTCTGTTACCATTGACCAATTGTTATGTTTACCCGATCCATTAACCCCTTTAAATGGTTTCTCATGAAGGAGGCAAGTAAGACCATGACGATTAGCAACCCTCTTCATATACTCCATAACTAACTGATTATGGTCAGTTGCAATATTGGCAGTAGAGAAAATAGGGGCCAATTCATGCTGTGCCGGAGCCGCCTCATTATGCTGGGTTTTAGACAAGACACCCACTTTCCAAAGTTCATTATTTAATTCCTTCATAAAAGATGCCACTCTCTCTTTTATGCTTCCATAATAATGGTCATCCATCTCCTGTCCTTTAGGTGGCATTGCACCAAATAATGTGCGACCTGAAAATATTAAATCATCTCTTTGCAAATATTTCTCTTTATCTATTAGAAAATACTCTTGTTCAGCCCCAACTGTAGGTCTAATTCCTTTAACATCATCATGGCCGAAAAGTCTCATTATTCTAAGGACCTGGTTGTTAAGCGCTTCCATGGACCGCAGTAGTGGGGTCTTCATATCCAGGGCTTCTCCTGTATATGAACAAAATGCAGTGGGTATACACAGGGTAACACCGGAAACATCTTCTCTTAAAAAGGCTGGGGAGGTACAGTCCCAGGCTGTATATCCACGGGCTTCAAAAGTAGCCCTTAAGCCTCCTGATGGAAATGAAGAAGCATCTGGCTCTCCTTTGATTAACTCTTTGCCTGAGAACTCCATAAAAATTTTCCCATCAACAGTAGGGCTAATAAATGAATCATGTTTTTCCGCAGTTATACCTGTCATAGGTTGGAACCAATGAGTATAGTGGGTAGCCCCATTCTCTATAGCCCAATCTTTCATAACATTAGCTACAATCTCTGCAACATCAGAATCTAGTTCTTCACCATTTTCAATTGTTTTCTTGAGTGCAACATATGTTTTCCTTGGAAGTCGTTCTCCCATAATGGCATCACTAAATACATCAACACCAAAGATTTCGGTTAATTTTTTGGACATACTTTATCCTCCCGTGATTCTATATGAACATAATTCTTTATTATTCTAGATACCACTCATCTACTCCAGTTTTCTCAGCAGGACCTTGTGATTCAGGCATGTATTTCTTCAAGATCCTTTCCATCATAAAAGAGTTTATAAACATGGTAAGTGCTGGTGCTATTACAATAAGCATATAATTCGATAATATGGTAATTAAAACAAAGGCTATAAGAACCACTAGCATTAAAAATGTAGATGGAAAATGACGTATAGACATAAATATAGTCGATTTAAATATTTGTCTATATGACATCTCAAATCGTGATAATAATGGATATACATAAATTACAAAGGCAATTGTAAAGATGATTAGGGCAGTAAATACACCTAATAATATAGATCCTTTTTGCGAATCCTCACCTAAAATACCCCAAGCATAATACAAATCAAATGCCAGTATTAATTGTATAATTGTTATTATAACTCCTACAATAGCTCCTTTTTTGAAATTAAGTCTAAAGGACTTAAAAAACTCTCTAAATACATATCCTCTTTCTCTACGTATGACCTTGACAACTGTATAATATAGTGCAGTAGTTGCTGGACCTATGGTAATAATAGGCAAGCACAACAAAATATAAATAATGCTTAAAACTAGCAAATCAGCTATCTTACTCAAAATAGTAAAAAGAGGATTGTCAAGATTAAAAAAACCACTCATGTTATTCCTCCATTTTTCTAAGACCTTGCTCATAATGCAATATCTTACTCATCTTCTTTCATTTTCTTGTTTCCTTATATTCTATCATAAGCTGTCGATATAAGAAAGCAAAAGATTGTAATACATTAATCTAGCCCATGAATAAACAATCCACTTCTTAGTTTCGGTTCAAACCAAGTGGACTTAGGGGGCATCAACATATCAGCATCAGCCACATCAAAAAGTTCATCTATTGATGTAGGATACATGGAAAATGCAACTTCCATATCACCTTCTACCCTTCTTACTAATTCATCTAATCCCCTAATCCCACCGATAAAATCAATTCTATTGTCTGTACGTGGATCCCCTATGGCAAGGATTGGTTCTAGGAGATGTTCTTGTAATATTGACACATCCAAGATTGACACTGCATCTGCCCCAATATCAAGATTATCTTTAGCCTTAAGGCAATACCAATTGCCGTCAAGATACATTCCAAACTCTGTCTTTTCACTGGGGGAATATGCTTCTTTACCAATTAGTTTTACTGTAAAACTTTCTTTTATAGCAGTAATAAATTCATCTACACTATGTCCATTTAGATCTTTTACTGCTCTATTATAGGGCATTATCATTAACTGATCATGGGGAAATAATACTGATAAAAAGAAATTAAATTCCTCTTTCCCACTATATCCAGGGTTTTCTTCCCGTCTTTTCTGTCCAACCTTTACTGCAGAAGCTGTCCTATGGTGGCCATCTGCAATATAAGTATTATCTATTTTATCAAATGCATCACTAATAATATTTATCCTATCAGTGTCAGCTACTTTCCAGACTTTGTGACCAACTTCATCTACTGACTTAAAGCTATAAATAGGCTCTTCTTTTTGTATTTCTTTCATTATATCGTCTACTGTTTTTTGTGCCCTATAGGCCAAAAAGATTGGACCTGTTTGAGCGTTTAATATATCAACATGTTTGATTCTATCAACTTCTTTATCTTCCCTAGTCTTTTCATGCTTTTTAATGGTACCATCAATATAATCATCTATTGCTGAACAGGCAACAATCCCAGATTGTGACCTTTCATCCATGGTTATCTCATATATATAATAGGATTCTTCTTCATCAAGAAACATATTTCCATCATTAATCATTCCCTCAAGAAGCTCTTTAGCCTTATCATATACTGAATCATGATAGGTATCTACATGGTCTCCTAGTTGAGTTTCTGCCCTGTCAATTTTTAAAAAAGATAAGGGTTCCCTTATGGTTTCTTCTTTTGCCTCAGCACGGTTATAAACATCATAGGGTAAAGCTGCTACCCTTCCTGCTAAGTCCTGTGCTGGCCTTATGCACTTAAATGCTTTTATAATTGCCATCGATATAATCCTCCTTGTTGAAGAAAAGCGCCCTATCAGTTATGCCCTTTATACTGATAAAACGCTTTGTATTTTAAGATTCCTTAAACACAACTCACTACTTTACTACTATAACTCTTAGTACACCATCTATAGTTTTTAGCTCTTTGGCCAGTTGACCATTGATAGATGTATCCACATCAATTACTGTATAAGCATAGTCTCCACGACTCTTGTTCACCATATCAGAGATATTAACATTCAAAGATGATACAAGGCCAGTAAACTGGTTTAGCATCTTTGGAATATTCCTATGTAAAATAGCAACTCTTCCCGCGGAAGTAAAAACTCCTGCATCACAATCAGGAAAATTAACTGAGTTTATTATATTGCCATTCTCCATATAATCTCTAAGTTGTTGTACAGCCATAATTGCACAATTTTCTTCAGATTCATTAGTTGAAGCTCCAAGATGAGGAGTTGCAATTACACCCTTAAGCTTAGCAGTCTTATCATCAGGAAAATCAGTAACATATTTTCCTACCTTGCCGGACTCTAGGGCTTCTGCTATATCGTCATCATTAACTAAAAGTCCCCTAGCAAAATTAAGGATGATTACCCCATCCTTCATCTTCCCTATAGACTCTTTATTAATCATTTCCTTCGTATTAATATCAGGGTTATCAGAATCTATTAATGGGGTATGTACTGTTATATAATCACAGTTACTATATATCTCATCGCGACTATTTACATGTACAACTCCTCTAGATAAATTCCATGCACTATCAACTGAAATATATGGATCACATCCATATACTTTCATCCCAAGGCGACTTGCTGCATTAGCTACTAAGACACCAATTGCACCCAATCCTATAATTCCAAGTTTTTTACCCTTAATTTCACTTCCAATAAATTGTTTCTTCCCCTTTTCAACCAACTTAGCTACATTATCTTCATCTTTAATAGATTCAACCCAGTTGATTCCACCTACCACATCACGGGAAGCCAATATTAAGCCTGCAACTACCAACTCTTTAACACCATTGGCATTGGCACCTGGGGTGTTAAATACAACTATTCCTTCCTCTGCACAACGGTCCAAAGGAATATTATTTACCCCTGCACCTGCTCTAGCAATGGCTTGAACTTTATCTCCAAAATCTATATCATGAAGGTCTGCACTTCTAACAAGAAGTACATCTGCTTCATTTGTTTCCTCGGTCTTCTCATATTGGTCATCAAAAACATCTAATCCTGTTTTAGCAATAGGATTAAGGCATTTATATTTCATTACTAAGGCTCCTTCCTCAATGGGTTATTGTTGGTTTTCCCCTTCAAACTTTTTCATAAAGTCAACCAAGCTTTTAACTCCTTCTATTGGCATTGCATTGTAGATACTTGCTCTCATGCCACCTACAGATCTGTGTCCTTTTATATTGTCAAGGCCATTAGCCCTAGCTTCTTTTATAAACTTAGCATCTAATTCAGCATCTCCAGTAACAAAAGGTACATTCATTAGGGACCGGTCTTTCTTTTCAACCGTACCCTTAAACAACTTGCTTTCATCTAAAAAGTTATAAAGGATTCCTGCCTTTTTCTCGTTTCTTTCCTTCATAGCTTCTAACCCACCAAGACTTTTTATCCACTTAAATACTTTGCCACATATATATATACCATAAGCTGGAGGCGTGTTATATAAAGAAACACTATCAGCCTGAGTCTTATATTTTAGCATGGTAGGTGTTCCTGGAAGAGTGTCCTCTGTAATAAGGTCTTCACGAATTATTACAATTGTAACCCCAGCAGGGCCAATATTCTTTTGGACTCCCCCATATATAAGTCCATATTTACTAACATCTACTGGTTCAGATAGAAAACAAGAAGAAAAATCAGAAACCAATATCTTTCCCTTTGTATTAGGCGGGCTTTTGAATTTAGTTCCATAAATGGTATTGTTTTCGCATATATGCACGTAATCTGCATTTTCAGAAACAGGAAGGTCGCTGCAGTCAGGTATGTAATTATATGTCTTATCTTCAGAAGAAGCAATCACATTAGCCTTACCATAGATCTTAGCCTCTTGAAAAGCCTTCTTTGCCCATTGGCCAGTAATAATAAAGTCAGCTTCCTTCTTCTTCATCAGATTCATAGGAATAGCTGCAAATTGCTGGGAAGCACCCCCTTGTAAAAAAAGAACCTTGTAATTATCAGGGATATTCATTAAATCCCTCAAATCCTTTTCTGCCTCTTGAATAATTTCTTCAAAATACTTAGAACGGTGGCTCATCTCCATAACGGACATTCCACACCCTTTGTAATCAAGCATCTCATCTGCTGCTTCCTGCAACACCTCTACGGGTAACATAGCAGGTCCTGCAGAAAAATTAAAAATTCTACCCATACTTTCTTCCTCCCTTAATACAATTCCCCATAACAGTTTATCGATTTATCGATTTACATTGTTAAAGTCTTCTTTTAACTATTATAAGACTACGTTATTTTTTTGTCAATGAAATTATGGTTTTTGATTTATATCTTCTTCTGAGAATACCTCACTAATAGCCGCACCCGGTGCAACCATTGGCCATACTTTTTCATCTGAATCAATAATACAATCTACTACAACTGGCTCATTTAAGGCCAAGATTTCTTTAAGAACTGGCTCTACTTCTTCTTTTTTACTTATACGGTATGCCTTTGCTCCCATGGCTTCTGCCAATTTAACAAAGTCTACCTTATCATTAAGATTTGTATGGGAATATCTCTTATCATAAAAAAGTGTCTGCCATTGACGGACCATACCTAACACACGATTGTTAAATACAAGTTGTATTATTGGAATGTTATAGCGGGTAGCTGTTGCTATCTCATTCATGTTCATTCTAAAGCACCCATCACCAGCTATATTAACAACAGTTTTGTCTGGCATTCCTACTTTAGCTCCTATAGATGCGCCAAGACCATAACCCATTGTTCCTAATCCTCCAGATGTAAGAAATGTTCTTGGTTTTCTATATTTGTAAAATTGTGCAGCCCACATCTGATGTTGACCAACCTCTGTTGATATAATTGCATCTCCTTCAGTTAATTCATACAATTTTTCTAAGATATATGGCCCTGTTAGAATATCTTGGCGATACTTTAAAGGATGCTTCTCCTTTAAAGCATGGATATCTTCTAACCATTCCTTATGGTCTAATTGCTCAATCATAGTGTTTAGCCTAGTAAGCACTTCTTTGACATCTCCGATTATAGAACGATCTGTAATAATGTTTTTATTAACCTCGGCAGGGTCTACATCAATTTGTACTATCTTGGCTTTTCTTGCAAAGCCCTTAGCCTTACCAATAACCCTATCTGAAAATCTTGCCCCTATGGTAATCAGTAGATCACATTGAGTAACCCCAAGGTTAGACGCTTTTGTTCCGTGCATTCCAAGCATTCCTGTATAGTCAGGATCTTCTCCGTCAAATGCACCCTTACCCATTAATGTATCAGCTACTGGACCATTGACTTTTTTAACAAATTCTCTAAGTTCAGCCTGGGCATCTGAAATAACTGCACCACCACCTACAAAGATATATGGTTTTTTAGCCTCATTAATAAGCTTGACTACTTCTTCTAGATCTTCATCTCTTATACCAGCTGTCTCTCTCTCAATTGCTTTTGCAATAACCTTTGTATACTGTGTTTTGTCAGCAGTTGCATCCTTAGTAATGTCAACTAATACAGGACCTGGTCTTCCATTTTGAGCAATGTAAAACGCCTTCCTAATAGTATCAGCTAGGCTTTCTACATCCTTAACGATGTAGTTATGCTTTGTAATAGGCATGGTTATGCCATTAATGTCGATTTCCTGGAAAGAATCTTTACCTAATAAATCAACACTTACATTTGCAGTAATTGCCACCATGGGAACACTGTCCATGTAAGCAGTTGCTATCCCTGTAACTAGATTGGTTGCTCCAGGACCAGAAGTTGCCATGCAAACTCCCACTTTACCTGTTGCTCTTGCGTATCCATCAGCTGCATGGGATGCACCTTGTTCATGGGAAGTTAGGATATGTCTAATTTCATCACTATGTTTATATAATTCATCATATATATTTAGTATAGCTCCCCCTGGATAACCAAACACAGTATCCACACCCTGCTCTTTTAAGCATTCTATTAAAATTTGAGAACCTGTTAATTCCATCTTAATCCTCCATTCCGCTAATATTATTGTCGTTTTACACTAACTAATTGTTTTTAGGTACTTGAAGGATTGCTCCTTTGTTACCTGAAGTTACCATTGATACGTATCTTGCTAGGTATCCTGTAGTTATCTTAGGCTCACGGGGTTTCCACTCTGCTCTTCTTTTAGCTAGGTCTTCTTCAGAGATATCAAAATCTAAAGTATTTGCATTTATATCTATTTTGATAATGTCTCCTTCTTCAACCAAGGCAATATTTCCTCCTACTGCTGCTTCTGGAGATACATGACCTATGCAGGCTCCCCTTGATGCTCCTGAAAATCTACCGTCTGTAATTAATGCAACACTAGATCCTAGTCCCATTCCCATTATTGCACTGGTTGGGTTAAGCATTTCTCTCATTCCTGGTCCACCTTTTGGTCCTTCGTAGCGAATGACAACAACATCACCTTCCAGGATTTTTCCACCCATTATTGCTTCAATTGATTCTTCCTCAGAATCAAATACCCTAGCTGGCCCTTGAAATTTCATCATTGAGGGATCCACAGCAGAGCGTTTTACAACACCAGTATCTGGAGCTAGATTCCCCTTTAGTACGGCTATACCGCCGTTTTCACTATAAGGATTATCAATGGGCCTAATAACATCATGGTTAAGGTTAATACTACCTTCTATGTTTTCTCCAAGGGTTTTTCCTGTTGCAGTAATTAAATCTGTATATAAAAGCTCTTTTTTATTCAGTTCATTCATAACTGCATAGACTCCGCCAGCTTCATTAAGTTCTTCCATATAGGTAGGTCCTGCTGGTGCTAGATGACATAAGTTGGGCGTTCTGTCACTAATTTGATTAGCCAGTTCAACATCTAAGTCTATTCCTGCCTCGTGAGCAATTGCAGGTATATGAAGCATAGTGTTTGTAGAACAGCCTAAGGCCATATCTACAGTAAGTGCATTCATAAATGCCTCTTTTGTCATTATATCTCTTGGACAAATATTTTTCTCAAGCAGTTCCATAATCTTCATTCCAGCTTGCTTTGCCAAACGTATCCTCTGGGAATATGGTGCTGGTATTGAACCATTACCCTTTAGCCCCATTCCAATTGCTTCGGTTAAGCAGTTCATGGAATTAGCAGTATACATACCAGAGCAAGAGCCACAAGATGCACAGGCTTTATTCTCATACTCTTCTACTTGGTCTGCTGTCATTTTACCTGCATTGTATGCGCCAACGGCCTCAAACACACTGGATAAGCTGGTTTTTTCCCCATTAACTCTTCCTGCAAGCATTGGCCCTCCACTAACAAAAATGGTTGGAATGTTTAAACGAGCTGCTGCCATAAGAAGTCCTGGTACATTTTTATCACAGTTTGGAACCATAA
>CAZPWO010000004.1:0-37658 GCA_964590525.1 uncultured Herbinix sp.
ATGCTAACAATCCTACATTTAGTAAAAAATGGTTGTAAGATAAGCTGTTATGTGATATAATAGAAGGAAGGAGCTTTAAAAAACACTAATCAAGATAAAAATTAACTTTGCAAGGAGATTTACTATGACAATTAAAGAGTACAAGCAGTTCCCGGAAGAGGCCTTGATAATCAGAAAAAAAGTCTTTGTAGAGGAACAGGGTTTTATAGATGAGTTTGATGACACAGATAAAGTTTCTAAACACTTGCTAGTTTATGAAGAAGATAAAGCAATAGCAACATGTAGGATTTTTTTTGATGA
Source organism: uncultured Herbinix sp. (assembly GCA_964590525.1). Classification (GTDB taxonomy): domain Bacteria; phylum Bacillota; class Clostridia; order Lachnospirales; family Lachnospiraceae; genus Mobilitalea. Next base: position 301 of record CAZPWO010000004.1, read on the forward strand.
GGAAAAAGGATCTTATATGGTGGGTAGATTAGCAGTAATTAAAGAGTTCCGTGGAAAAAACATAGGATCTAAAGTTCTTAAAAGAGCTGAGGATATTATTAGGCGAGATGGAGGAAAGAGTGTGATACTTTCATCCCAGGAAGAGGTTGTGAACTTTTATGAAAAACAAGGTTACAGCAAAGAAGGGGATTTATATTTGGATGAAGGTTGTCCGCATATTTTAGTAAAGAAGCTTTTAACCTAGTATTAATAGTGAAAGTGCACAAATGAAATGATTTTTACTTATGTTAGTTAGCAAATTAGACGAATTGTTGGAAAGACACTTACAAATATCCTAATTATCTGATAAAATAGATATAAGGATTATTATAAGATACTTTATAGGCTATAGCAATTTTACAAAAGAAGGCTCGTTTCGCTTAATTTACTAAGTGGTGCGAGTTTTTATAAAAAAATATAAAGTCTTTCTTTATATGCTACATGTTGACCAGCAAAATAAAGGAGAATTGAATGTTTGAAATTGGAGATTTTATTGTATATGGAAATATGGGAGTCTGTACAGTGGATGAAATAGGTCCATTGGATTCTCCACTAATACCCAAAGATAAGTTGTACTATACCCTAGTACCTCATTATACAAATGGAAGTAGAATATTTACACCTATCGATAACAAGAAGGTAATTATGAGACCTATTATTTCTAAAGATGAGGCCCTGGAGTTACTGGATGATATTGCAAAAATTGACTCCCTTGATATTACTAATGAAAAAGGAAGGGAAGCAAAGTATAAAGAAGTATTTGCAACCTGTGATTGTAGAGAATTAATTAAAATAATCAAAACTATTTACGAAAGAAAAGAGAAAAGACAGGAAGAGGGTAAAAAGCTTACAGTAGCAGACGAGAAATACATTCGCTTGGCAGAGGATAGCCTGTACGGTGAATTGGCAATACCTCTTGATATGGATGTAGAGGAAGTTAGGGAACAGGTTGTAGAACTAGTAGAATAAATATAGTGTTAATTATACCATAATAAAAAGTCTGGGAAATAGAAGAGTTTTATGTCTACTTCCTAGACTTTTTATTATGGTGTAATTATTTGGACATAATACCTTGAAATGGATAAGGTTTTATAGTATTATATCTATAACCTGTTTGCATTTAAGCGCGACATAATTTCAGGTGCTGTTACTAGTTGTTATATGCTTAAAAGGAGCTGTTTACATGAAAAAAGGTAGAAAATTAAAGTTGTTGTTATTTTTTGTATTAGTTGCCAGTTCATTTGCAATGAATCAAGGAGTTGCCAAAGCAAATACAGCTACGGTGATTCAGATAGAGATAGAGGAAGAACCATCAAAAGTAACCTATGCTGCTGGAGAAGAACTTGATCTAAGTGATATGATAGTAAGGGCTTATTATAGTGATGGTACAAGTGGAAAAATTACTGACTACCAAGTGGTAGGTTATGATAGTAGTAGAATGGGTCTTCAGCCTATAATAATTCGTTATGAATATTTTTCCAAAGCTTTTTTTGTTACTGTAACACCTGAAAAGCCCAATAATGTTGTGGTTTCCAGAAGAATGGGAAACAGTGTTACCCTAACATGGGACAAGGTTGAAGGTAGAAGTGTTACTTATGGTGTCTATAAACACAATGAGGAAAAGAATGAATATGAATTAGTAGATTATGTTTCAAGAAATAGCTTTACAGCATTTGGAGCCTCAGCAACTACAGCTACTTATAAGATAACTGCAGTTTCTAGGGACAGGGGTGACAATTACGAAAGTGGAAAATCGGAAGCCATAACAGTGGCGACAAAACCTTTGCCTGTAACAGGGTTAAAAGCAAAGGATGCTACTGCGTTCTCCATATCTTTAGAGTGGAGCCAGGTATCTGATGCCACGGGATATATTATATATCGAAGCTATGAGTCAGAAGGTGAATTTGTAAGATATGGTAAGACAAGAGAAGAATTTTTTATTGATGATAAAGTTGATCCTGGCACCACTTATAGATACCGTGTGTCTGCTTACACATTAGATGAGGCCAATGAAGGAGACAGGTCTGTTACTGTTACTGCTAGTACTATACCGTCTAATGTACGATTAAGATATAAAGCAGGTGAAGAAAAGGTAAGGCTTTCCTGGAATAAGATTAAGGGAGCCGATTATTATGATATATATGTTAAAGATGAAGAGAATGGAGACTTTTATAAAAATGCCAGTGTAAGGGACTCGCAAGAATCTACCTATATTGTAGAGGATTTAAAAACAGGGAATAACTACTCAATCTATATAGTTGTTCGAAGGGTGCAAAACGGAAAAACTTATGAGGGTAATAAGTCTAATATAATAACTTTTGAGCTGGATAAAGTTTTAGATACAAGTAGACAAGCGATATTATTTGAAAATTATGAGCAATTTCAGAAATCAGCAGCATATACAGGTATTGAGTTTTTTAGAGAGAATGTTGATTTTGACAAGAGTATTATAATACCAGGGCTATCTACGACTAATGTAGGCGGATTTTCTAGTAGATCAATGTGCCCACAAGGTCTTACCTTTGCTGAGAATTATTTATTGATGACTGCTTACGATATGGCAGGGGAAGAAAATTCAGTAGTTTATGTTATGGATAAAGAAAATGGTGAGCTTTTAACCACAATAGTCCTAGAGTCAAAAACCCATGCTGGCGGAATAGCTTATGATGGGACAAATGTTTGGATTTCGGTTGGTAGAAGGGTTGTATCTGTGCCTTTTGAACTAATAGATGAAGCTGCTAAGGAAGAAAGAAAGTATGAAAATGTAGACTATCATAATAGGATTTGGCTAGGGATTAATGCATCATATATGACTTATCATGATGATATGCTATGGGTAGGATCATATAATGAGTTGGAGACAACTAACATGCATAGTTATGATATAAACTATGATGAGGGAGTAAAATTCACAAAGATTCATACTGTTACAATGCCTACAAGAGTTCAAGGGTTAGCATTTACAGATGATGGACATCTTATTCTATCTCGTTCATGTCAGTTATATGTAGGCCTTAGAGGTTATATGCGTCAATTGGATGTATATTATCCTGACTTTACTGGCACTGAGGCTGATAAGAATAGGGTAATCTTAGGGGCACCTGTAAGAGTTATAAGTATACCAACTATGAATGAGGAGATAGCTATAGATGGAGATTATCTATACGTTAACTTTGAATCAGGAGCATTTGCTAATGCATCATATAAAGTTGATAGGATTTCTGCATTTGAACTATCCTCAATATTAGAGTAGAAGTTAGAGGAGACGAAGTAAAATGAAAAAAGCATTAATAGCTATGATATCAATAATTGTTATGATATCTTTGATTGCGTGTTCTTATAGGGAGGATGAAAAGGTGGAGAATGAAGTAAAACCTACGGATGCAGAAGACTTACAGGAAGAAGCTGTTCCTACGGAAATACCGACAGCAACTGAGTCCCCAGAGCCTACTGTGACTGCTGAGGAAGACTATACAGGTAAAAAGTTAGTAGCTTTGACCTTTGATGATGGACCAAACACTGAAACTACTAATGAAATACTTGACATTCTAGAGGAGCATGGGGTTGTGGCATCTTTTTTCTTAATTGGTAAGAATATAACTGATGCAACTAAGCCTGTTATGGAAAGACAATTAGAACTTGGCTGTGAGATTGCTAACCATGCTTGGAGTCATACTGCTATGAATAACATGGAGCCTGGAGAAATTAAGGAAGAAATACAAAAGACCAATGATATAATCTATGACATGGTTGGTATAACACCTGCTTTTTTCCGTCCACCATTTATATCAGTAAGTCCCATAATGCATGAGAATATTGACCTTCCATTTATTAATGGAATCAACTGCCTTGACTGGGAGGCATCAGTTTCTGCTGAAAAAAGAACAGAAGATATTTTAGGCAAGATTAAAGATGGAGATATTGTATTACTTCATGATTTTAAGGGTAATAAGAATACAGTTGATGCCCTAGGTGATATTATCCAAGGTTTAAAAGACGATGGTTTTGCTATGGTTACAGTTAGCAAGTTATTTGAACTTAAAGGAGTAGATCCCAAGGTTGATAATAAATTATGGAGCTCTACGGAGTGGTAGAATAAACAAGCTTTAATTACGATAAGCTTCTATGATGGATGTTGGGATGTGTTTTCGCATATCCCAACATTAATTATAAAAGCAGCTTTTCAAGAAAGGATTAATACTATTATGAACAAAGAAAAGACTTTACAAATGATAAGCAAACTGTCCAATGCAAAGGGTATATCTGGTTTTGAAGATGATGTTGTAGCAATTATTAATGATTATTCCCAGGGATATGGAGAACTTAAGGAGGACACTCTTCGTAATTTATACCTATATCGTAAGGAGAATACAGGTGATAGGCCTATAGTGCAAATGGATTCCCATACTGATGAAGTAGGCTTTATGGTTCAGCTTATAAGGCCAAACGGGTTATTACAGATCGTTGCAATAGGAGGATGGGTCCTTAATAACCTTCCGGGTAGCAAGGTGTGGGTTAGAAATTCAGAAGGAAAATACATACCTGGAGTTATAGCAAGTAAACCACCTCACTATATGTCTGAAGAAGAGAAAAGAGCTCCCCTGGATTTTAAAAACATTACAGTAGATGTTGGTGCCACTTCTAAAGAGGAGGCCATTAAGGACTTTAAAATTCGTATAGGAGAACCAATTGTTCCTGCGGTTGATTTTGAATATGATGAGGAACATGACCTTATGGTTGGCAAAGCCCTTGATAACCGTCTAGGTTGTGGAATGATTATAGACACCTTAGAGGAACTTAAAGCTATGCCCCTAGATGTGGATGTGGTAGCAAGCTTTGCTTCCCAAGAAGAAGTAGGAATAAGAGGTGCAGTGGTTGCAACAAGAAAGATTAAAGCGGATGTGGCTATTGTTTTTGAAGCCTGTCCAGCTGATGATACATTTATGAGCCAATATGAGATACAAGCGGGGATAAAAAAAGGACCAATGCTTAGACATGTTGATCCAAGGATGATAACTAATCCTAGATTCCAAAGATTTGCCCTAGATATTGCTGACAGCAAAGGTGTGACTGTGCAAGAGGGAGTAAGGTCTAGCGGAGGTACCAATGCTGGGGCAATTCATATTTCAAATCAAGGAATTCCCACTATTGTAATTGGTCTACCAGTAAGATATGCCCATACTCATTATGGAATTGCCACTTATTTTGATTATGAAAATGGAGTTAAGCTAGCTTGTGAGATGTTAAAGACCCTTAATAAAGACATAATTGCAGGTTTTTAAGTAAAAACTATCAACTTTTTTGAAAAGCCTAATAAGATGAATATGATTGATAAAATAAAGGTGGAAGTAGATTTGGCTTGGTTTGTTAGTTTGAATCCAGTGATGCAGGCGTTTTTGGCTACGACGTTTACCTATTTAGTTACTGCCCTTGGAGCTGCAACCGTTTTCTTTTTTAAGAAGGTTAGTCAGAAGGTAATGAATGGAATGCTAGGATTTGCTGCAGGGGTAATGATTGCTGCTAGTTACTGGTCACTGTTGGCGCCAGCAATTTCTATGGCAGAAGAAGCGGGAGTGATATCCTGGCTTCCAGCAGTGGTAGGTTTTTTGGCAGGAGGAATCTTCTTATGGCTGGTGGATATTATATTACCCCATCTTCATATAGGACCTTCAGAGCAGGAACCAGAGGGATTAAAAACAACTTGGAGGAGAAGTGTTCTTCTTGTTCTTTCTATTACACTTCATAATATACCTGAAGGCTTAGCTGTTGGAGTTGCTTTCGGTGCGGCGGCAATCGATTCATCAGCAGCCTCATTAACAGGGGCGATTGCTTTGGCATTAGGTATTGGATTGCAGAACTTCCCAGAGGGAGCTGCGGTTAGTGTACCCCTTAGACGTGAAGGATTATCAAGAGGTAAAAGCTTTGCCTATGGGCAGGCTTCTGGGATAGTAGAGCCTATTGCTGGTGTATTAGGTGCCTTAGCTGTAATAGTTATGAAACCTATTCTTCCATACGCCTTATCATTTGCTGCAGGAGCTATGATTTATGTTGTAGTAGAAGAATTAATTCCAGAATCACAGCAAGGAGAACACCATTCTAATATTGGTACCATAGGAGCAATGATAGGTTTTACCATTATGATGTTTCTTGACGTAGCTTTAGGTTAAATTATTAATGAAAAAGTGAAGAGAAAGGGTTCATTGCAATCTTTTCTCTTCCTGTTAAAATAGTCATAATACTAATAAGAGGTGATAATAAGTGAAAAGAAAAATATTTGTAGACGGTGTTAATGGAACCACAGGACTTAAGATACATGAAAGACTTAGCTTATATGATGAAATAGACATACTTTCCATTGATTATGATAAGAGAAGGGATCCTAAGGAAAGAAGTAAATATATGAATGAAGCTGATCTTGTTTTTTTGTGTCTACCAGATGATGCTGCAAGAGAGGCTGTTACTTTGATTGATAATCCTGAGACTAAGGTTATTGATGCTAGTTCAGCGCATAGGACCTTAGCAGGTTGGACTTATGGTTTACCTGAACTATCTAAGGAGCATAGGGAGGCAATTCGTAGTAGTAAGAGAGTGGCTAATCCAGGTTGTCATGCCTCTGCCTTTATATTGTCCATATATCCCCTTATAACTAAAGGAGTTATGCCTAAGGATTTCCCTGTAACCTGTCAAAGCTTAACGGGATACAGTGGTGGTGGAAAGAACATGATTGAAAATTATGAGAAAGATGGGGGCATTAACCCTTATACTAATGGTCCAAGGCCTTATGGCTTATCCTTGGATCATAAACATTTACCAGAGATGAAGGCCCATACTGGATTATCTGTTGAACCAGTATTTTTACCTGTTATTTGTAATGTAAATCAAGGATTAGCAGTTAGCATTCCTATTCATGCAAATCTTCTTTCCGAGAAAACTAAAGCCGAAGAAATACATGAAATAATTAAAGAGCATTATTCAGGGGAAGAATTTGTGAAAGTAATGCCTTTTCAAGATCAGGATTCCCTATTAGACGGAGGACTTCCAATATCTGCATGTAATGATACTAACCGGGCAGAGATTTTTGTATACGGTAATGATGATAAAGATAGCACCCTTATTATCACAAGATTGGACAATCTCGGTAAGGGTGCATCAGGTGCAGCTATTCAGAACATGAATATAATGTTAGGCTTTGAAGAAGGTCTACATCTAAAGACCAGATAAAGTATCCTCAAGTTCGTCTAAGGGTTTATATGAGATAATAGCTGTAGTTATATAGAAACATGTAATAAGGATAGCAACAATATTTTTCAAGTTACTAGGTGGATTAAGGTTAATCAGGGCAAATATAGTATATAATATCTTAATAGTTACCTTGCTATATGCTGATACTCGGAAGATTGAGCTAAAGGAAAGCTCGGTTTTTCTGAAGTTAGAAAAAACATTACCATAAATTGAATACAACAAGCTACTTAAATAATACCAACCTACTTGAAACAAATAGGCTATAAAAAATATAAGTAATATAAATATGATATATAGAGATTTGAGTTTAATTAAATCTTCTTTATTAAAATCAATAAAGTTTATGCTATCAAATTCAATCTTGTTTACATCATTATTTGAATACATTACGGCATTGGTTCTACTTACCATAATAACATCATTGTAACTTGTATCAATATCACTTGTATTAAAACTTTCTATATTAGAGTCTAATAGTATGTAGGTGTTGCTAGTATCATCAGTGTGTTCATAAGGAGAGCTTATATAAAATTCTCCATCTTGTATCTGAAAGTCATGTGCATTTTCATAGACCATGTCTATGGGATTATTAGGACCAAAGAAAGTAGTAAAAAGCGGTATAGCTATAGAAAAAAACGATGAAACAAAAACAAGTAAGAAAATAAAAGCAGTCAATCTTCCAGTTTTTATGTTACTTAGCTTAAAATATTCCCCAGGTCTAAAAACTGAGATTTTGAATTGTTCAAAAAAGCCAATCTTATTGTTTTGCATATTGCCCCTCCATGTAATATATTTTATTCTAGTATATTTTATATTGAATTTTTTGTCAATGCATTTTCGGAAAATGACAATGTGAACTAATATAAGTAAATAGATTGCCTTCTTCTTGCTAATACTAAAAAAGTGCTCTAACTGAGTATATGAAAGGAATTATAAAAGATGAAAAAAGAATGGTCATTAGATGTACTATATAAAGGTTTTGATGATGATAATTATAAAAGTGATTGTAAGGAATATGAAAAATTAACTGAAAAATTAATTAAATTTAGTGAAAGGTTAAAGGATAAGGATGAAGAAGAGGCTTTATTAGAGGCGTTTGACTATCTAGAAAGGTTTGAATTATTAGAATCAAAACTAGCTAGTTATGTATCCTTGAAGCAATCTGTTAATACTGCTGATAATGAAGCGGTAAACCAACTAACAGCTATAGAAAGACAAAGTAGTCTATCTAGCAAATCCAAGTCAATAATCAAGAAGTTTATTGCTAATATTGATAATGTTCACATGTATATTGACAAGCATCCAAAGTTGAAAAATTATGAATACTTAATTGGACAGATAAAAAAGGAGTCAAATTATCTCTTAAGTGACGAAGTGGAAGATGTAATATCCAAGTTGAATCTATCGGCTGGGTCAGCTTGGAGTAGTATGCATGGTTTTCTTACATCTACATTGGAAGTGGAATATGAGGGAGAGATAGTTACATTGCCAGAGGTTCGAAACATGGCGTATTCTGAAGATCCTAAGATTAGAAAAAGTGCTTATGAGGCAGAGTTAGCAGCTTATGAATATGTAAAGGATTCCACTAGTTATGCACTAAATAGTATTAAGTCTCAAGTGAATACAATGGTAGATTTAAGAGGTTTTGAGTCTCCTCTAGATATGACTCTTAGGCAGTCTAATATGAAAAAAGAAACTTTAGATGCCATGCTTGAAGCTATAAAGGAATACCTACCAGTGTTTCATAAATACTTAAAACATAAAGGAAAGTTTTTGGGTCATAAAAATGGCCTACCATGGTATGACTTATTTGCACCAATAGGTGAAACAAATACAAAGTTTTCCGCTGATGATGCCAAGGAGTATCTTGTTAATCATTTTAGAGGATTTGCTGATGATTTGGCAGACCTGGTAGAAGAGGCCTTTGATGATTCATGGATTGATTTCTACCCTAAAAATGGTAAGGTAGGAGGGGCTTTTTGTTTTAATCTTCCTTTTGTGAAACAGAGCCGTATTTTAACTAATTTTACAGGAACTTTAAGTGATGTTATTACTTTAGCCCACGAATTAGGACATGCCTACCATGGCTTACACATCCAGGAACACCATCCCTTAAATGTAGACTATAGTATGCCAGTAGCAGAAACGGCTTCAAGTTTTAATGAATCTCTTATTATGGAGGCGGCTATCAAAGAGTCAAATGGTGAAGAGAAGATTGCACTAATAGAAAGCCAATTACAAGATGTTACTCAGATTATATGTGATATATATTCTAGATATTTATTTGAAAGTGAAGTATTTGAAAAGAGTAAAAAAGGGTTTTTATTTGCAGATGAGTTAGGTGAAATGATGATAAAGGCCCAAAAAGAAGCATATGGGGATGGGCTGGACCATAATTATCTTCATCCATATATGTGGATTATTAAAGGGCATTACTATTCAGAAAGCCTGAGTTTCTATAACTTCCCTTATGCTTTTGGTGGTTTATTTGCCAGGGGGCTTTTTGAAAAGTATAAGCAAGAAGGAGATGACTTTGTTCCAAAGTATAGGGCTCTTCTTAATGCAACAACCATAATGGATGTGGAAGATGCTGCAAGAGTGGCAGACATAGATCTAGAAGAACCGGAATTTTGGAGAAGCAGCCTTGGAACAATTGCGGAGTTAGTAGAAGAATTTTGCAAGGGAGTTAATGTTGAATAAATAACAAAAAGACAGCTCTAGGACTTGTTATAAAAATCCTAGAGCTGTCTTTTATAATATACCTTTATAATATGAAAATCATCTTAATATTACTGTCTTTCCTTACCCATAAAAAACAATGCAATTGTACCTGGACCAGAGTGGGCTCCAATTGTAGGGCAGACAAAGTTAATAAGTATATCATCTATACCAAGTCGTTGCTTAATTAAGGAAGCAACAAATTCAGCATCTTCAAGGCAATCCCCATGACTTATGAAAGCCTCATTGTTTTCTCCTTGATAATCATTGATAAGTTTCTCCATATTGTCGACTAAAGCTGTAAGAGCTTTCTTCCGGCTTCTAACATTATAAAAAGGGGTAAGTTCTCCCTTATTGTTCATATGAAGTATAGGTTTTACATTAATTAAAGTCCCAATAACTGCGGTTGTTTTTGATACTCTGCCTCCGCGATGTAAATGGTGCAAGTCGTCCACTGTGAACAGGTGGCAGGCATGTAATTTATTATCTTCTAACCAATTAACAATTTCGTCAAAAGACCTTCCCTTTTCTTTAAGTTGTACTGCTTTGTGAACTAAAAGACCTTCCCCTAAAGATGCACTTAAGGAATCTATAACATTTATCCTTGCATCTGGTCTTTCTTCACAAAGTTCCCTTGCAACAGTCGCAGCAACAGAATAGCTACCACTTAGAGCAGAAGAAAATCCAATGTGTATTATGTCTAATCCTTTATCCAGAAGTGAAGTAAACATATCTTTGGCCACCTTAGGATTAGCAGCCATGGTTGTAGGCATGCTTCCTTTGCGCATCATGTCAAAAAAAACTTCTGCTTCCAATTGGTTGTCTTCCCCATAAACCACGTCATCAAATTGATAATATAAAGGTATCATTTTTAGATTATGCTTTTGAATATAATCTTCTGGTAAATCGCAAGTAACATCTGTTGTAATAACAAATTCCTTCATTTTCACACCAACCCTTCTTATTGCTATGGCTTTTTGTTAGCACATGATAAATTATACCATACTAGCTAGGAATGTTTCAATAATGTTTATTAAAAGAAAAACATAAAAAAGGAAAATATCAGTGGCGGCTAGTACTTTTAATATGTTATTATATATGGTATAATATACTTTACAAGATATATATATAGCTAGTTATATACAAGCTTATGTGTAAGAGGGCTTTAGTATTATATATTTAATTTATTATGTGGTAGGGCTGTCTCGGAATAGTTCCTGCTTATATTGATTATAAGTAGGAAAGTATTTGACCAGTCCTATTATTTTATGAAAAAACTAAAAATAAATTCAGAACAACATGTTGACTGGGAGGTTTTATCTTGGAATACTGGGTAATTAAAAATAATAAAGCTGATTTTGAAGAAATAGTAAATGAATTTAATCTTAGTGAGGTGACAGTTAGATGCCTTGTAAATAAAGGATATGAGGAAAAAGAAGATATTAAAGGATTTCTCTATCCAACCATTGATAAGCTTCATAATCCGATGAAATTAAAAGATATGGAAACTGCTTGTGATATTTTGATTAGTAAGATAAAGACGGGTCATAGAATAAGAATTATTGGTGATTATGATGTTGATGGAATAGTAGCTACATATATTCTTTATAGAACATTAAAAATCCTAGGTGGAAAAGTGGATTACCAGATACCAGATAGGGTAGAAGATGGATATGGAATTAGTATTGCTATGGTAGAGGCTGCATATGAGCAAGGGATTGACACTATAATAACCTGTGATAATGGTATAGTTGCAAGAAATCAGGTTGAGAAAGCCAAGGAATACGGGATGACAGTTATTATTACAGATCACCATAGCCTAGGCAAGTCCGAAAAGGGAGAGTTTGTTTTTCCTGATGCAGATGCAATTATTAATCCTAAGAGGCCTGATTGTCAGTATCCTTTTAAAGAACTTTGTGGAGCTGCCATAGCATTTAAGTTAAGTGAAGCCTTATTAGGATATCATGATATTCCAGATAAAGAGAAACATCTTGAAGAAATGATTTCTTATACTGCACTTGCCACAGTATGTGATATTATGGATTTGGTTAATGAAAACCGTATTATTGTAAAATGTGGGCTAGACATTTTGAAAAATACTAACAATAAAGGTCTTTTAGCCCTAATGGAAGTTTCTAAGATTGATAGGGACAAGTTAAGTACATATCACTTAGGATTTGTAATAGGACCTTGCCTTAATGCATCAGGTAGACTTGATTCCGCAGAGTTGGGATTGAAGTTATTACTTGCACAAAGTCAGGAAGAAGCTACAGAATTAGCAAGAGAGGTTAGAAGGCTTAACGATCTTCGCAAGGATATGACCATTGATAATGTGGATAAAGCAGTAAAGCAGATTGAAGAAAGTTCTTTAAAGGAAGATAAGATTCTTTGTATATATTTGAAGGACTGCCATGAAAGTATAGCTGGTATTATAGCTGGAAGAATTAAAGAAAGTTATTATAGGCCCACAATTGTACTTACTGATTCAAAAGATGGAGTAAAAGGTTCGGGTCGTTCCATAGAGCATTACAATATGATTGAGGAACTTCAAAAGTCTAGTCACTTGCTGGATAAGGTAGGGGGTCATCCTATGGCAGCAGGACTTTCAATGAAAAGAGACAATATAGACCTTCTAAGAAAATCCTTAAATGAGAATAACAAATTGACCGATAATATGCTAAGGCGTAAGGTTACAATAGATGTGGAACTACCATTAGGGTATGTGGATTATAAGATGATTGATGAACTTAAGATCTTGGAGCCCTTTGGTAAAGGGAATACAAAACCACTTTTTGCTGAAAGGAACCTAAAGATAAAATCTGCATTTATAATAGGGAAGAATTCCAGTGGTATACGTTTTAAACTGGAGAACAAATACAAGAAACAGATGGATGGGATATACTTTGGAGATGTGGAAAGGTTTTTTAATTATATAGCAGATGAATATGGTCAAGAAGAAGCTGACAAGATAAGGACAGGAAGACAATCTCAGATTCCCTTGACAATTACTTATTATCCAAAGATAAATGAATACAGAGGCTTTAAAAACATACAATTAATGATAGAAAATTATAGATAAAATGATTTAATTTAGTAACATTTAATAGTAAGAAAACAAAGGTTTTAGATGGATTTATGTTGAATAATATAGATTAAATTTTGAAAACACTTTGCCTATTGGTAAAGATGGTGTATAATAAATGTTTATAAAGAGTTTTTATTGAAGGCGAAGAAAGGCTAGGGAGTAAAATGAAAAAGTTAGAGGACTATGTAAGAACGATTAAGGATTTTCCAGAAGAGGGAGTTATGTTTCGTGATGTAACTACTATATTACAAGATAAGGATGCACTTAGATTATCAATAGATAAGATTCAGGATCTTGTTAAGGACTTAGATTTTGATTTGATTGCTGGACCGGAATCAAGAGGATTTATATTTGGCGTTCCTATTGCCTATAATTTACACAAACCATTTATTCCTGTTAGAAAGGAAGGGAAGTTGCCAGGGGAGACAATTTCAATGGACTATGATTTAGAATATGGTAAGGCCACAATTGAAATTCATAAAGATGCTATAAAACCTGGTCAAAGGGTTGTAATTATTGATGATCTTATTGCAACAGGAGGAACAATAGAAGCTATTACTAAATTAGTGGAATCCCTTGGGGGAGAAGTTATTAAGATTGTATTCTTAATGGAACTTAAAGGTTTAAATGGCCGTAAGAAGTTAGACGGTTATGATGTTGAAGCAGTTATTCAATATGATGATAAATAATAAAATCAAGAAAAATTTGATGATAATATATATATAACAATAATAATTTATTAACTTAGGAGGTGATATCATGGAAGAAAAAACAAAATCAATTATTGCTCGGGAGTCTATCTCGGCACCAGCAGATTTTACAGAGCCGGAAGTTTTGTTTCAGGAGCTTATAGATAAGATTAGGAGTTACCATCCTTCTAGCGATATCACTATGGTAGAAAAGGCATATCGGCTGGCTGATGAAGCCCATGTGGGTCAGAAAAGAAAATCAGGTGAACCTTATATAGTTCATCCCCTTTGTGTGGCTAATATTTTGGCAGAGCTAGAGCTTGACAAGGAAAGTATAGTAGCTGGATTATTACATGATGTAGTTGAGGACACTGATTACACTCTTGAGGAGATTGAAGAAATGTTTTCTCATGAAGTGGCTCTTCTAGTTGATGGTGTCACTAAACTTAATAAGATTAATTATTCTATGGATAAGGTTGAACTTCAAGCAGAGAACCTAAGGAAGATGTTCCTTGCAATGGCTAAGGATATCCGTGTTATTTTAATAAAATTGGCAGACCGTCTTCATAATATGCGTACTTTAAAATATCAAAAGCCAGAAAAACAAAGGGAGACAGCTAGGGAGACTATGGATATTTATGCTCCAATAGCTCAAAGGCTTGGTATCTCTAAGATTAAGGTTGAACTGGACGATTTGTCTTTAAAATATCTTAGACCGGATGTTTATAAAGAGCTTGCAGAAAAAATATCTACAAAAAAGAGTGAAAGACAGGCTTATATAGATAATGTTGTTTCTGATGTATTGATTCACATGAAAGAGGCTACTGTTGAAACTAAGGTTGAAGGAAGAATCAAACATTTCTTTAGTATTTATAAGAAGATGGTAAATCAAAACAAAACCTTGGATGAGATTTACGATTTATTTGCTGTAAGAATTATGGTTAATTCATTAAAAGATTGTTATGCCGCTTTAGGTATAATTCATGAGATGTATAAACCTATACCAGGGCGCTTTAAAGACTATATTGCAATGCCAAAACCCAATATGTATCAATCTCTTCATACGACACTGATTGGTCCTCAAGGATCACCTTTTGAGATACAGATACGTACATTTGAGATGCATAGAACAGCTGAATATGGTATTGCAGCCCACTGGAGATATAAAGAAGCAAGTGATGGAGAGGGATCTTCAGCTACTTCTGAAGAAGAAAAATTAACCTGGCTAAGACAGGTTCTGGAATGGCAAAGAGATTTGTCTGACAATAAAGAATTTTTAAATCTTATAAAAGATGATTTTAACCTTTTTTCTGATAGTGTATATACTTTTACACCAACTGGAGATGTTAAAACCCTGCCTAATGGTTCGAATACCATTGACTTTGCCTATAGCATTCACAGTGCTGTTGGTAATAAAATGGTTGGAGCTAGGGTGAATGGAAAGCTTGTTCCTATTGATTATCAGCTGCAAAATGGTGACAGGGTAGAGATAATGACAAGTCAAAACTCTAACGGGCCAAGTAGAGACTGGCTATCCATGGTGAAAAGTACCCAGGCTAAGAACAAGATTAATCAATGGTTTAAATCACAATTTAAAGATGATAACATCATGAAAGGTAAAGAAATGCTTTTAGACTATAGTAAATCTAGAAACATAGTAATAAGTGATTTACTAAAGAATGAGTATGTAGATGGTGTTAAGCGTAAATATGGATTCCGTGATTGGGATTCTGTTTTAGCTGCAATTGGCCATGGTGGATTAAAAGAAGGCCAGGTAATAAACAAGCTTAAAGGTGAATATAGAAAGAAAAACAAAAATGAGATTACTGATACTAAAGTTATAGAAGCTATAGAAAGACATAAAGAGGACAGAACCCCATCTAAGAAGTCTAAAAGTGGTATTGTGGTAGAGGGAATTGACGACGTTGCAGTTAGATTATCAAAATGCTGTAGCCCAGTACCAGGAGATGAAATAGTAGGATTTGTCACAAGAGGTAGAGGGGTTTCTATACACAGAACAGATTGTATAAACATTATAAATATTCCGGAAGATGAGCGTGAAAGGCTAATTGAGGCAGAATTTAGTAGTGCTGATGGTAAAGAAGATGGAGGCCTTTATGTGGCGGAAATCATAATTTATGCACATAATAGGACAGGTGTCCTAGTTGATATATCCAAAGTCTTTACAGAAAACAAGATAGATGTTACATCTATGAATGTTAGGACTAATAAGAAGGGTAGGGCGACCATTACAATGGGTTTTGAGATTAGCAGTGTAGAAAACTTAAATGAAATTGTCACAAAGATCCGCAATATAGAAAGTATTATAGATATAGAAAGAACAGCAGGATAATGTGATAGACTTGCCGTAAAACCCACGGCATCTTAATTAGAAAGGATTCAAATATGAATAATATTAATAATTTCAAATTAAAAACTCTTGTACTAGGGGGATTGCAAACTAATTGTTATGTTATTTATAATGATGAAAGTAAAGAGGCAATTGTATTTGACCCAGCCGGTGAGGGGAAAAAGATAATAAGATTTTTAAATAATCATGACCTGGTTTGCAAAGCTATACTGCTTACCCATGGTCATTTTGACCATATATTGGGAGTGTCAGACCTTAAAGAGGCTACTGGGGCTGATGTTTATATTCATGAGAAGGAAGCTCAGTTGCTGGAGAACCCTGTATTAAATGCATCATCTCAGATAGGCCAGAACTTTAGCCTTAAGGCTGATGTCCTGTTAAAAGATGAGCAGATGCTTGATTTAATAGGATTTAATATTAAGGTTATTCATACACCTGGCCATACAGCTGGTGGAGTCTGTTATTTATTTCAAGAACAAGCTGTCCTTATTAGTGGGGATACTTTGTTTCAAGCTAGTGTTGGAAGAAGTGACTTGCCCACAGGTCATGGAAGGCTTTTAATAGAATCTATTAAAACAAAACTAATGATACTTGATGAAAGTATTGATGTGTACCCAGGGCATGGGCCTGCAACAACCATAGGATTTGAAAAAAACAATAATCAGTTTATATTATAGTTAGTAGGAGTGAAAATGATTCGGATTGTATTATCTGATATAAAATACAAAATAGATATATATCATCTTATAAAGGCTATTTATCCATATGAAACTTTTGAATTTATAGATGATAATAAAGAAGAAAGTAATGAAAAAAATATTGATAGGCAGACCACTGCTCTATTGAAAGTGGATTCAAAGCCAAGTAAGATTACAATAGATTACATCTATCAGGAAGATGGTAAATGGAAAGAACATCTAGATTATATAGATATTGGGGCAGAGATAAGTACAAAGAGCCAATATAAAAATGCTATGAAAAGATTACTTTATAGGCTTTTAATAGAAGTGGATGGAGTCTCATTACCTTGGGGTATTCTAACAGGGATAAGACCAACTAAGCTAGTATATGAGATGCTAGAAGAAGGATATGATGACAAGGAAGTTATTAAGCATATGCAGGACGAGTTTATGTGTTCTGATCCTAGAATTAAGATGAGTCTTCAGATTGCAAAAAGAGAACTCCAACTGCTAGAGGATATGGATTATAAGAATGGATATAGTCTATATATTGGGATTCCCTTTTGTCCTAGCACCTGTTTGTACTGCTCCTTTACTTCGTATTCCATAGAAAAACACAGAGATTATGTAGATGATTATCTTAAGGCCTTGGAAAAGGAGATTATATACGGGGCAAGTTCTTTGCCAGATAAAAACTTAAAGACAGTCTATATCGGGGGAGGAACTCCAACGACTTTAACAGCAGGTCAATTGGACTGGCTACTTACTATAGTTAAAAAGAATTTTGATTTTTCTGCAGTTAAGGAGTTTTCTGTAGAAGCAGGAAGGCCAGATAGTATAACTAAGGAAAAACTACAGCTTCTTAAAAATCATGGTGTCAACCGAATTTCGATAAATCCCCAAAGTATGAATCAAAAGACTTTAGATATTATAGGGAGAAAGCACACTAGTGAGCAGATTAGAGAGGCTTTTATCTTAGCAAGAGAGACAGGCCATGATAATATTAACATGGACTTGATAGTAGGCCTTCCTGGAGAAAGTCCTGATGATGTTAAAAGAACACTGTATGAGATAGAAAAGCTTGATCCTGATAGCTTGACTGTTCATACATTAGCAATTAAAAGGGCTGCAAGATTGAATAAGGAAATGGACGACTACCAGGGTCTAAAACCGACTAATGTCCCCTCTATGATGGATGAAACGGTTAGGTATGCAAAGGAACATGATTATCTCCCCTATTATCTTTATAGACAAAAGAATATGGCAGATAACCTTGAAAACATTGGTTATGCCCGTCCTGGTAAGGAAGGCCTTTATAATATCTTGATTATGGAGGAACAACAGACCATACTAGGTTTAGGAGCAGGATCAATGAGTAAATTCGTATCCCATGATGAGAATAATGATAAGAAAATCCAGCGAGTCTACAATGTAAAAGGTGTTAAAGAATATATAAGTAGAATCCATGAAATGATCCAAAGAAAAGAAGATTTTATTAAAGAAAGCCTATATAAAAGATAAGGATTTAATTGATAGATTCATAAGATATAGAAAATTAATTTAGGAATGTTAGGAGGAGTTCAATGATTACACAAAGGCCCAGAGGAACCCAGGACTGGTATGGGGACAACATGCATAAGCGTACTATAATTGAGGGTATTGCTAGAAAGTTATGTGAGACGTACCTTATAAAGGAGATAAGTACTCCAATTTTTGAGCATACTATCCTATTTGCTAGGGGAGTTGGGGAAACAACTGATGTTGTTCAAAAAGAGATGTATACCTTTGATGATAAAGGTGATAGAAGTATTACACTGAAACCAGAGGGAACAGCAGGGGCGGTAAGGGCCTATCTAGAGAATAGTTTATATGCTCAAACTCAGCCAACCAAGATGTTCTATGTAACTCCAGTCTTTCGATATGAGAATCCTCAAAGTGGAAGACTACGCCAACATCATCAGTTTGGTGTGGAGATGTTCGGCTCAGCAAGTCCATTAGCAGAGATAGAGGTTATTACTTTACTTAATAAGCTTTTTGAACAGCTAGGGCTTACAAGTCTAAAGCTTCATATTAACAGTATAGGTTGTGGTAATTGTCGTAAGACCTATAACCAGGCTCTACTTTCCTATCTAGACAAGTATAAAGATGAATTATGTGATACATGTAAAGAGAGAATGGATAAAAACCCTCTAAGAATATTAGATTGTAAAAATGAAGGATGTAGGAAGATAACAAAGGATGCTCCAAGAAGCATAGAGTATCTAGATGAAGAATGTTCAGAACATTTTGAAGAGTTAAAGATTCTTCTTGACCAACTTGACATTCCTTATATAGTAGATACAGGAATAGTAAGGGGACTGGATTATTATACGAAAACCGTATTTGAATTTGTCAATGCTGATGGCTTTACCATTTGCGGTGGTGGAAGATATGATAAATTAGTCAAAGAGATAGATGGAAAACAAGACATACCAGCAGTAGGTTTTGGACTTGGTATAGAAAGAATTATTTTAGAGCTAGATGCAATGGGAATAGAACTAGAGGCAGAACCAGCAGTAGAACTGTATGTAGGTATCTTAGGTGAGGAAGCCAAGGCGTCATCCTATAAGATAGTTCAAGAACTTCGTAGTAAAGGCCATGTAGTTGAGACAGATTATATGAGCAGAAGTGTTAGGGCACAGATGAAATATGCCAATAAAATAGATGCAAAAAACACTGTAATAATTGGTGAAAATGAATTGGCAAGTAACAAGGCCAGTATAAAGAATATGGAGACAGGGAATCAGACAGAAGTAGCTTTGGACAAAATAGACCAATACTTCAAGCACAAATAATTTATTAGTATAAAATTTATTTGCATAAATGAAAGAGAGGTATTTGTATGGGAAAAAATACAGGCTTTAAACTTTCGCCATTAATAAGCCATGGGATGGTTTTACAAAGGAAAAGTCCGGTAATTATATGGGGACAGGCAAAACCATTGACAAGTGTAAGATTGAATTTTCTAGACAGTAATTATGAAGTGACTTCCGATGGCAAGGGCTACTGGGAAGTAACTCTAGATAATTTGGACCATGGAGGTCCCTACAATATGCATATATCCACAGAGGATGGAGACAAGCTAATCATTAATGATATTCTTATTGGTGATGTCTGGGTTCTAGGTGGTCAGTCCAACATGCAAACCCAAATAGCTAGAACTCTTGATTTATTTGAAGATGAGGTTAAGGATGCTAATTGTAATGAGATAAGAAGATTTTCAGTTCCTGAGAAATATGATTTTCATGGACCAATTGATGAATTATCAGCTGGTGAATGGACGGAAGTTAATCCTGAATCTATATATGATTTTTCTGCTGTTGGATATTTCTTTGCTAAGAAAATATATGAAGAATATAAGATACCAATAGGCTTGATTCATGCAGCAATAGGAGGAACACCAGCAGAGGCTTGGGTTAGTGAAGAGACTCTTATGAGGTTTGATAGATTTCAAGAAGAAATCAAATCAAATAAAGATGATGCTTATATAAAGGATATTCAAGACAAGGAAACGGCGGATAGTAATAGTTGGTATAGTGACTTATACCAAAAGGATCCTGGAATAAATGGTTCTGAGACAGAATGGTTTAAGGATGAATGTGAGGATTCTGATTGGAAGCAGATAGACTTACCAAGAAGATTTACAGCTACAGAATTAGAAGAACATAAGGGCTCCCTATGGTTACGTAAAGAAATTATGGTGCCTGAAGAGTTGGCAGGTAAGGAGTCGAAATTATTCCTAGGTACCCTAGTTGATGCTGATGATACATATCTTAATGGTGAGGAGATTGGTAATACGGGCTATCTATATCCACCTCGTAGATATAATATTAGGCAAGGCTTATTAAAGCCTGGGAAGAACATAATAACTGTTCGCTTGATTATAACTTCAAATATTGGTGCATTTGTAACTGATATGCCATACTTTTTACAAGTTGGGGATAAAAAGATTCCTGTATCTGGTACATGGAGATATAAAGTAGGTGCAAGTATGGAAGTGCAAAAGTCCACAACATTCTTCCAGTACAAGCCAACAGGGGTATACAATGCTATGATTTATCCCCTTAGAAGATATAGTATAAAAGGTGTATTGTGGTACCAAGGTGAATCCAATGCAGGACACCCCCATGATTATAAGGAATTATTTGAAGCTGTAATTAGTGACTGGAGAAAAACTTGGAATCAAGGAGACTTCCCCTTCCTTTACGTTCAATTAGCTAACTTTTGCCCATGGAGAGAAGAGCCTGAAGTAAGTGGTTGGGCAAGAATTAGAGATGAACAAAGGAAGACACTTGAAGTTCCAAACACAGGAATGGCGGTAACTATAGATGTAGGTATGTATAATGACTTACATCCTTGGGATAAAAAAACCGTTGGAGAGAGACTTGCATTATGGGCAGAAAACATGGTTTACGGTGGAAGTGTAGTATCTAGTGGTCCAATATATGACCATTGTGAAATAGAAGAAGGCAAGATGCGTCTTCACTTCAACCATATAGGCAGTGGTCTTCAATCCAAAGACAGTGAAGAACTTAAAACATTTGAAATATGCGGTAAAGACAAGGTATTCAAAGAAGCTAAAGCAGTAATAGATGGGGAGACTGTTCTTGTAGAAAGTCAAGAAGTAAAAGAACCCATAGCAGTACGCTACGGCTGGGCAGACAACCCAGAAGAGGCCAACCTCTACAACAAAGAAGGGTTGCCAGCATCACCGTTTATAAGTAAATAAAATATTAGAAAAGGGCTAGAAGTTAATCAAGTAAGGATTAACTTCTAGCCTTTTTTAATGGGCCTAGTTATAAAGACAAAGGTCTTGAAATTCAAATAAAAAACAATATACGACATAAACTTGACAGTCACTAAGAATAGTATATAATAGTAATTAAGTTATAAAACAAGGGATTATACAAGTTAAAATATTATACTTTGTTAAGGCAAGAATAATGGAAAAGAGGCGTTTAAAAGATGGAGAGAGATTGCTTAAGATGTGGAACGAAAATGGAGAAAGGCTATAAACTTAAGTTGAATTATAAGGTATATGACACCATTATAGCTAAAAGCAAGGGAGGCCCCTTTAGCACAATAGGGAAACCCAAGGTGAGTATTTGTCCCAAATGTGGTGAGATTTCAATGTATATGGATGATTTCCAGAATAGGAAGAGTGAGAAGTAAAGGGAAGCTTCTTCCCTTGTCCCTCCTTGTCTTCTTGTGATATAATTGTATTCAAGTTATTTGTGGACAGACATTTGAAAATGTACTAGAATTACAAGAAGAGTTTAAGTAGAAATTATATCATAGAAGGAGAATGAAATCATGGCAGAGTCAATGAAAGGCTTACACAGAAGTCATAGGTGTACTGAACTAACTAACAAGAACATAGGTGATACTGTAACCATTATGGGATGGGTTCAAAAAAGTAGAAATAAAGGTGGAATTATCTTTGTTGACCTTAGGGATAGAAGTGGGATTATTCAAGTTATTTTAGAAGAGGGAGATGTAGGAAGCCAAGGATTTGAAAAGGGAGAGCGACTTAGAAGTGAGTTTGTAGTAGCTATTACTGGTAAGGTAGAAGCACGTTCAGGTGCTGTTAATGATAATCTTAAAACAGGTGATATCGAGATAAGGGCTAATGATATAAGAATCTTATCAGAGTCAGAGACACCGCCATTTCCTATAGAAGAAGACTCTAATACAAAAGAAGACTTAAGATTGAAATATAGATACTTAGACTTAAGAAGACCAGATTTACAGAGAAATTTAATGCTAAGAAGTAAGGTTTCTAATGTTACTAGACACTTCTTAACAGATGAAGGGTTTTTAGAAATTGAGACCCCAATGCTGACTAAGAGCACCCCAGAAGGAGCTAGGGATTATCTAGTACCAAGTAGGGTGAATCCAGGGAATTTCTATGCCTTGCCTCAGTCTCCACAATTGTTCAAACAGCTTTTAATGTGTTCTGGATATGATAGGTACTTTCAGATTGTAAAATGTTTTAGGGATGAGGACTTAAGAGCTGACCGTCAACCAGAGTTTACTCAGATAGATATAGAGCTTTCATTTGCAGATGAAGATGATGTTATGGATGTAAATGAACGACTACTTGTTAAGATGTTTAAAGAAGCTATTGGAATTGATATACCACTACCGATACAGAGGATGACATATAAAGAAGCCATGGAACGCTTTGGTTCTGACAAACCAGATATCCGATTTGGTATGGAACTTAAAGATGTATCAGAAGAAGTTAAGGAAACAGGCTTTGGAGTCTTTGCAAACACAGTAAAAGGCGGAGGCTCTGTTAGGGGAATTAACGCTAAGGGTCAAGCAACTATGTCAAGAAGGCAAACTGACGCCCTTGTAGATTATGTTAAGGACTTTGGGGCTAAAGGTCTGGCTTACCTAGGAATTAATGAAGACGGTTCTTACAAATCTTCATTTGCCAAATTCATGACAGATGAAGAATTACAAGTGTTAGTTGATGCTATGGAAGGGGAAGTTGGAGATATGCTTTTCTTTGTAGCAGATAAAGATGAAGTATGCTTCGCTTCACTGGGCAACCTTAGGTTAGAGATTGCTAGAAATCTTGATTTACTTAAAAAGGATGAATACAAGTTCTTATGGGTTACTGAATTCCCACTTCTTGAGTACTCAGAAGAAGATGATAGGTATGTGGCAAAGCACCATCCATTTACTATGCCAATGGAAGAAGACCTAGATCTAATGGATAAGGAGCCTGAGAAAGTAAGGGCTAGGGCCTATGATATTATATTAAATGGAAACGAAATTGGGGGTGGATCAGTAAGAATTCATCAAGGGGATATTCAAGAGAAGATGTTTGAAGTACTAGGCTTTAGCAAAGAGGAAGCCCAAGAACGTTTCGGATTCCTTTTAAATGCATTTAAATACGGAGTACCACCTCATGCAGGTCTTGCCTATGGCTTAGATCGTCTAATTATGCTAATGGCTAAAGAAGATAGCATAAGGGATGTTATAGCATTTCCAAAAGTTAAGGATGCTTCATGTATCATGACAGAAGCTCCAAACCTTGTGGATAGTAAGCAACTAGAGGACTTATCTATTAGTGTCAATTCTAAAAAAGACAATAAAGAAACTAATGACACTATTTAGTAATATGGAGAAAGTCAAGTGATCTTATGTATGAGAGTTTAAATGAACTATTGTTTATATATCTTTTAATTATAAATATACTAGGATTTCTATTAATGGGAATAGATAAAAAACGAGCAATTGATAAAAAGTGGCGTATTCCAGAAAAGACCCTGCTTATAATAGGATTTATAGGCGGGGCTTTTGGAACGCTTTTGGGGATGAAAGCATTTCGCCATAAAACAAAACACAAGAAGTTTATCATACTTATACCTTTAGCAATACTGCTTTATGCTATAGGAATCTCCTATATATTAGTAAATTAAGCCATTGACAAAATAGGACTAATTTGCTAACATTGCTTTACAATGCTGAACTTTAACGTGGCACAGTGATAACGGGAGAAAACAAAATGATAATTAGGGGGATATTTGTATGATTTGGGCAAAGGAAGAAAGTCTACCTAGAAATGAGATGGAAGACTTACAATTTACGAGATTAAAGGACACTTTACATAAAATATATGAGAAAGTACCTGCTTATGGTAAAAAAATGGATGAAGCTAAGGTTACATGTGATGATATACAAAGTTTGAAGGATATCACAAAACTTCCTTATACAGTTAAACAAGATTTAAGAGATACTTATCCTTTTGGAATGTTTCTTGTTCCAAGGAAGGACCTAATAAGGATCCACGCTTCCTCAGGGACCACTGGAAAACCAACTGTTGTAGGTTATACCAGAAAGGATATGGACCTTTGGACAGAACTTGTATCAAGAATTGCTGTTATGGGGGGAGCAAGAAGTGATGATGTAGCCCAGATAGGCTTTGGATACGGAATGTTTACAGGAGCATTGGGACTTCATTATGGCTTAGAGAATATTGGGGCATCTGTTATTCCAGCTTCGGCAGGTAATACCAAGAAGCAACTTATGTATATGAAGGATTTTGGAACCACCCTTTTAGTAGCAACTCCATCCTATGCTCTACATATTGGTGAAGTAGCAAAGCAGATGGGAATTGAACCAGCCAGGGACTTAAATGTTAGAATAGGTTTATTTGGCGGAGAAGGAATGACTGAGCCAATGCGGGATGAGATGCATAAGTTATGGGGAGACCAAATGGCAGCTACTCAAAATTATGGAATGAGTGAACTAATTGGACCTGGAGCTGCAGGTGAATGTCTTGAGTTACAAGGTATGCATATAAATGAAGATCATTTTATTCCTGAGATAATTGACCCAGATACAGGACAAGTGTTAGCAGCAGGTGAAAAGGGAGAATTGGTTGTAAGTTGTATAACTAAAGAAGCCCTTCCATTGATTAGATATAGAACGGGAGATATTACAAGATTGATGTATGAGCCATGTCCATGTGGTAGAACCACAGTTCGTATGGAAAACATATCGGGACGTTCCGATGACATGCTTATAATCAGAGGGGTTAATGTATTCCCAAGTCAAATAGAAGAAGTATTATTAAATGTGTCTGAAATAGGTCCCCATTATGAGATTATGGTAAGTAGGGATGGACATTTAGATGAAATTGAGATAAAGGTAGAACTAGCAGATGCATCCTTGCTTGACTCTTATACAAGGCTTAGAGAACTGGAAAAAGGTATTAGGGCAAGAATAAGGTCTGTATTAGGTATTGATGCCAGAATAAAGTTAATGGCACCACAAAGTTTAAAAAGATTTGAAGGTAAAGCAAGAAGAGTAACTGACCTTAGAAAATAGTTAAAAGTCAACAGCAGTGAAAGGGGTATAAATCGTGACAAAAAAGAAAGTTATGCTTGGAAATGAAGCATTTGCCCGTGGGGCATATGAAGCGGGATGCAAAGTGTCATCTGCATATCCAGGAACGCCAAGTACAGAAATTAGTGAGAATATTGTAAAATATAATGAGCTTTATTCTGAATGGGCACCTAATGAGAAGGTGGCTTTAGAAGTTGCTATTGGAGCATCTATGAGCGGAGTAAGAGCACTTGCATCTATGAAACATGTAGGGCTAAATGTGGCAGCAGACCCATTATTTACTGCAGCTTACATAGGGGTTAATGGAGGACTTGTTATAATTGTTGCAGACGATCCTGGCTTATACAGTTCACAAAATGAACAGGATACAAGAGCAGTAGCAAGAGCAGCCAAGATACCTGTATTAGAGCCATCTGATAGTCAGGAGGCTAAGGATTATGTAAAGTTCGCCTACCAACTAAGTGAGGAATACGATACACCAGTTATTATAAAAAGCACAACTAGACTATCCCATTCTCAAAGTATTGTTCAGTTAGAAGAGAGGATAGACATAGAAGATAAGCCCTATGTAAGAGATGTGGCGAAAAATGTTATGATGCCTGGTAATGCCAAGCTGCGTCATATACTTGTTGAAAAAAGAGAGAACGCATTAATTGAAGATTCTTGTGATTTTCCAATTAATAAAGTTGAATATAATGATAAAAAGATAGGTGTTATTAGCTCGGGAATTCCATACCAATACGTAAAAGAAGCTTTACCAGAAGCTTCTGTACTTAAGCTCGGTATTGTTAATCCTCTTCCAAGGAAATTAATAGAGGACTTTGCATCCAAGGTAGATACCTTATATGTTGTGGAAGAACTAGACCCTATTATAGAAGAGCAGGTTAAGTCTTGGGGTATTAAAGTTATAGGTAAAGAGATATTTACTGTTCAAGGTGAATATAGTGCTAACCTTCTTAAAAAGGCTATTAAAGGAGAAGAAGCAGAACTGATGGCAGCAGCAGAAGTGCCAGGTCGTCCACCAATACTTTGTCCAGGATGTCCACACCGTAGCGTGTTTTCTGTATTAAATAAGTTGAAGATACATGCAGCTGGTGATATTGGATGTTATACACTGGGAGCACTTGCACCTCTTAGTGTTGTAGATACAACCATATGTATGGGTGCTAGTATCTCAAGTTTACATGGAATGGAGAAAGCTAAAGGCAAAGAATATATTAAAGATTGGGTAGCTGTAATAGGAGACTCAACCTTCTTGCATACAGGAATTAACTCCCTTATGAACATGGTTTATAACAATGGAACAGGAACAGTAATGATTCTAGATAACTCCACCACAGGAATGACAGGTCATCAAGAACATGCCGCTACTGGAAAAACCTTAAATGGTGAAGCAGCTTATTCTATTGATCTAGTAGACTTGTGTAAGGCTGTTGGAGTCAAACATGTACATGTAATAGATGCATTTGACACAGTTAAGCTAGAAAAGACAATAAAGGAGGCTAATGGATTAGATGAAATTGTAGTTATTATTGCACAAGCTCCTTGTGCCTTATTAAAAACAGCTCCAGTTAATGATCCATATAGAATAGATACTGACCTATGTACAAGATGTGGAATGTGTATGAAACCAGGATGTCCTGCTATTACAAAAAAAGACAATGGAGACATTGTTATTAATGAAATAATGTGTAATGGATGCGGACTTTGCAAGCAACTTTGTAGATTCGGTGCAATTAACCAGTAATATAAGATGGGGGAGTTCACACTCTTAAGGAAGGTATGGTTATAATGATGGAAACGAAAAATATAATGATTGTTGGGGTAGGTGGCCAAGGAACTTTACTTACCAGTAGGATTTTAGGTGGCCTAGCAAGGCATGCAGGCTATGATGTAAAGCTTTCTGAGGTTCATGGTATGGCACAAAGGGGAGGTAGTGTTGTAACCTTTGTCAGGTATGGGGATAAAGTTAATGAACCAATTGTTGAAGAAGGGCAAGCAGATGTAATTATAGCATTTGAAAAATTAGAGGCTCTGAGATATGCTCATTATCTGAAAAAAGATGGAGCAATAGTTGTAAATAATCAAAGAATTGACCCAATGCCTGTTGTTATAGGTGCGGCTAAATATCCAGAAAATATTATAGAAAATCTAAAGAAAAAGCATGATATTTATTCAGTAGATGCTATGGAAGAAGCAAAAAAACTAGGTAATAGCAGAGTATTTAATATAATTGTACTAGGAATTGCAGCCCAGCATATGGATTTTAAAAAGGAAGACTGGTTAACAGTAATTTCAGAGACAGTTCCAGAAAAAACAATTGATATAAATAAAAAAGCTTTTGAAGTGGGATATAATCTTAATAAGTAACAAGGGGGGGATTTACAATGATCAAACAACTTTCAGTATTTATTCAAAATGAAATTGGAAGTCTAGCCAGTGTAACTTCAGTGTTAAATGACAATGAGATTAATCTTAGGGCCATTTCGTCCTATGACACTCCAGAGTTTTCGATTCTTAGAATGGTTGTAGACCATCCAGACAAGGCAAAAGACTTATTGGCGCAGGTTGGCTATGTAGTTAAGATAACCAATACAGTGGCTATAGAATTGCTAGATAAACCAGGTGAACTTCATGGGATGCTAGAAACAGTTGCAGAAGCTTGTATAGCTGTTAATTATATATACTCTATTGTTCGCAGAGATGGAGGGGCCCCACTTATGATACTTAATACGGATGACCTTGAAAAAACAGCTAAGGTACTTAAAGATAAGGGATATATTGTAGTGGACCAGGAGGAACTATAAATGATATGGAATGAGACAAAGGAATGTATGAGCAGGGATGAGATAAATCATCTCCAAGGGGCAAGACTTAAAAAACTTGTTAAAAGAATTTATCATAATGTTGAGTTCTATCGAAAAAAGATGCAAGAGCTAGGGCTTGAGCCAAGTGATATAAATGGACTTGAAGATCTACATAAACTACCATACACTACAAAGGAAGATTTAAGGGATAATTATCCATTTGGTTTATTTGCAGTACCACAGACAGAAGTTATAAGACTTCATGCTTCTTCTGGGACAACTGGTAAAGCTACAGTAGTTGGGTATACTAGAAAAGATATTGATATCTGGCAAGAATGTGTGGCAAGGGGACTTGCAATGGCGGGAATTGGTCCCACTGACAAGCTTCAGGTGGCTTATGGCTATGGTTTATTCACCGGTGGTTTGGGCCTACATTATGGTGCTGAGAATCTTGGAGCAACAGTTGTTCCAATGTCTACAGGTAATACTAAACAATTAATAACAATGATGATAGATTTTGGCATAACAGCAATTGCCTGT
The DNA here is from genome assembly GCA_964590525.1 of uncultured Herbinix sp. Classification (GTDB taxonomy): domain Bacteria; phylum Bacillota; class Clostridia; order Lachnospirales; family Lachnospiraceae; genus Mobilitalea. Next base: position 29,373 of record CAZPWO010000004.1, read on the forward strand.
ACACCATCATATCTATTACATGTAGCAGAAGTCTTAGAAGAGTCAGGACAGATTGAAGATATAAAACTTAAGGTTGCAATATGTGGTGGAGAACCTTGGACTGATAAGATGAGGGAACAAATAGAAGGTAAGCTTAATCTTAAGGCATATGATATATATGGATTAAGTGAGATTGTTGGACCTGGTGTGGCAGCAGATTGCCAATATCATAATGGACTTCATGTGTATGAAGATCATTTTCTTCCAGAAATAATCAATCCTGATACCCTTGAGTCTTGTCAGGATGGAGAGGTGGGAGAGTTGGTATTTACAACCCTTACAAAGGAAGCCTTGCCATTTATTCGCTATCGTACCAGTGACCTGACATGCATATCCCATGATAAATGTCAATGTGGTAGAACAATAGCTAGAATTGATAGATGTAAAGGAAGAACCGATGATATGTTAATCATCCGTGGTGTCAATGTATTCCCATCACAGGTAGAAACTGCTTTATTAGAGTTAGGTGAAACCAAGCCCCATTATCAGCTTTTAGTTGACAGGGTTAATAACCTAGACATATTAGAGGTTCAGGTTGAAGTAGAAGAACGTTTCTTCTCAGATGAAATTAGGGAATTAGAGAAATTAACAAAGAAAATCAGGAAAGTTTTACAAAGTGCTTTGGGCTTATCGGTTAAGGTGAAATTAGTAGAGCCAAAAACAATTGAAAGAACCCATGGAAAGTCTAAAAGAATAGTAGACCTAAGAAACCTTGTCTAAGGAGGGCCTTATGTTAATTAAGCAGTTATCAGTATTTATTGAAAATCGTGAAGGTAGGTTAGAGCAGGTCACAGAGACATTAAAGGAGCACAATATTAATATTGCTTCATTTAGCCTTGCAGATACGGAGGAATATGGAATTCTCCGTATGATTGTATCAAATCCAGAAGAAGGCAGAAAGGTATTGAGGAATGAGGGTTTTTCTGCAAGTCTTACAGATGTTATAGCCTTAAAGATTGCCCAAGAACCAGGTACGCTTCATATTGTTTTAAAAACTCTTTTTGATGCAAGCCTTAGTGTAGAATATGTCTATACTTTAGCTACTGCAGGAGAAAACACCTCAATTGTTATGAAGATATCAGACTTGGATAAGGCAATAGAGATTCTAAAGCTGAATAATTACAGTTTGTGTTCTGATGAAGAAGCATATAAAATAAACAATATTTAATTAAAAGCTTGATGGGGTTGGCAGATATTGGATTTGAAGTTTTAAGAAATAATGTTTGACAATATAAAAAAAGAGTGTTAAGATAGATACGTCGCTGGAAATCAGCAATTAATTTATTATTATTTTGGAGGAATTATACATGAACAAAGGTACAGTAAAATGGTTTAATAACCAAAAAGGCTTCGGATTTATCTCTGATGAGGATGGCAATGATGTTTTCGTTCATTATTCAGGACTTAACATGGATGGTTTTAAATCATTAGAAGAAGGTCAAGAAGTAGAATATGATGTAGTTGATGGAGAAAAAGGTCCTCAAGCTACAAACGTAACAAGAGTATAATCAAGATTGGTTAACAGTGTACCTTTTTCTATAAATAAATATTATTAGAAATGGCTATATTGTCCTAAACGAAATTGATTAAAGGTTATCCTTAAGTTTTACTTAAGGATAACCTTTTTTTGTGAACTATTTAATCCCAACGATTCATAACATGAGTAAACAATTGGTATAGTGGTTTGAAGAATATTAAAGCTATAATAAAGTTACCAATGCAGTGGGCAATGTCGAATGGGATGCCGCTGATCCAATTAGCTAGGGCCATAGGGAAGCCTCCTATAAAAAAATAAGGGATGGAGCATAAGGCTCCAAAGGCTAGCCCAAATCCAGCGGAAAGTAGAGTCCAAAAGTATGGGGAACGATTCTTCCTAAAAATCATTGTTATAAAGAATAAAAAAGTCCATACATATAAATAACTTAACCACCATAGACCAAAGCCGTATAACAATCCTTGTAGAAAGACGAAGACATAGATTGCATAAAGGGTTTTACGACCTAGAACTAGTGTATATAGTATGACAAGTAATGATACAAATTCAATATTAGGAAGAAAGCGTAATGCTACTTGTAATACAATCATTACAGCACTGGTAATACCAATTATTGTGATGTCTTTAATGGGCATATTATCCTCCGGTTACTTAGTAACCAACCATTAGTGTTAACTCGTACTTATCTCCATCATTAATTACAATGTCTGAAACCCCTTCAAAAACATCTTCTCCATCCTTAGTTATTAACCACCATTCTTGCTTACTATCATCTGCAAGTCTCTTGTTGACTGTAGTAATAAAAAAGCCAAAACTGCTGTCTGTTCCATCAATCAGTTCTTTTTCATCTAAAGCCTCTTTAAGATATAGGGCATCAGTCTGTAGAACAAATTCTTTGTTTTCTTCTTCTGGAATTATTAGTTGGATTGTGACCTCCTTGGAACCTTCTACAGTATCAGGTCTGCTAATATAATACACCAGCAAGAGAACAAGCAGTAGTGCCAGCAAAGCTATGGAAGCTAATATTGTCTTTTTGTTACTTGTTTTTTCCTTCATAATCTTTCTCCTTTTGTTAAACAAAAAATCCTTCACCACATAAAGGAAAAGGACAATAAAAACATACTATACCTGCTTGAATCAGCTATAGTAGTTATCTTATTGCACCCTTGTCCAATTTCTCGTGGAACTATTGGTAGCAGTTTTAAGCAGGTTTTCTGACTTATGGATCCTAGCACTTTCAAACCTTCCCAGAATAATGATCCCAGTGGTATGTAGTTATTACACATGAAAGTACTCCCCAAATACAGCGGCGAGACCGTACAGGAATTTAACCTGTTTCCCTATTATGTCATCAACCTTTATAATAAATAAAAAGTTATGACCACTTAAAACATATTTTAAAACATAAATGAGTATATCACGGAAGAAAGCTAAAGTCAAAAGTTATTGGATAGTTATTGGATAATTTACACCCTTGTGCTATACTTAAAGGTAAATAAATATGAGTAGGAGTAGATAATATGAAGCTAACACAAAAGTCTTTTGGAAAAACAAATAATGGAGAAGAAGCCATACTTTATACTATATCTAACAGCAATGGAATGAAGGTTTCCATAACTAATTACGGTGCTAATATTGTAAGCATCCTAGTGCCGGACAGCAAGGGGCAGGTAGCAGATGTTGCTCTTGGTTATGATAGTCTAGAAGGCTATCAAGTAAACAATACATTTTTCGGTTCATTTATAGGTAGACATGCCAATAGAATTGGTGGAGCAAGTTTTGAGTTAAATGGCAAGACATATGAATTGGAAAAAAATGATGGAGATAATAATCTTCATAGTGGTAGTCAAGGATATAATCATTTTCTATATGAAGCAGAAATTCATAAAGATGAAGATGTGATTGGAATAGAGCTATCTAGACAAAGCCCAGATATGGAGCAAGGATTCCCAGGTAACTTAGATTTAAGTGTTATTTATAGGCTAAGTGAAGCTAATGAACTGATGATTCAATACAGGTGTGTATCGGATAAGGATACAATCGTAAACTTAACAAACCATTCATATTTTAACTTGGCAGGACATGATTCAGGTTCTATCTTGGATCATAAGGTGTGGATAAAAGCAAATCAATTTACACCAACAACAGATGATTTGATTCCAACTGGTGAACTAAGAGATGTTACTGGAACCCCAATGGACTTTAGACAAGCTAAGAAGATTGGTAGGGATATAGATACAGATTATGAGCCACTAAAGCAAGGGGGTGGATATGATCATAATTTTGTCCTTGATAAAAGAGAAAACGAAGTAGATAAAGTCGGGGAATTAATTGATGAAAATAGCGGAAGGAAGATGGAGATATTTACTGATATGCCTGGTATGCAGATGTATACTAGCAATATGGTAACTCCTCAAGACCATTGTAAGGGTGGAAAAGCTTATGGAAGAAGAAGTGCAGTTTGCTTCGAGACTCAGTATTTTCCTGATTCATGCAATATTAGCTCATTTCCATCTAGCGTATTAAAAGCAGAAAGTATATTTGATTCTTCAACAACATATAAATTCTCTTGGTAAATGATAATAAAAAGGCCTTAATATTTGATCATCAAATGTTAGGGCCTTTTTATTATAAGGTTTTTTAATCTTTTAGAGTCTATTACTTTGTACCATATATACGATCCCCTGCATCTCCTAAGCCTGGTAAGATATAACCTTGATCATTTAGTCTTTCGTCTAGTTGGCCAATGTATATATCAACATCTGGATGGGATTTTTTTAATAGATCTACTCCTTCAGGAGCAGCAATTAAGCAAAGGAAACGTATCTTTGTGATTCCACGTTTCTTAAGCATGTCAATTGCGACAACTGCAGAGGCACCGGTAGCAAGCATAGGGTCAACAACAAATATGTCCCTTTTCTCAGCATCATAAGGTAACTTATAATAGTATTCAATCGGTTGTAATGTTTTTTCATCTCTATATAAACCAATGTGTCCAACTTTAGCGTTTGGTATAAGGTTTAAGATACCATCTGCCATATGAAGGCCAGCTCTTAAGATAGGAACTATACATAACTTCTTACCTTGAATTTCTTTGGCTATAGTCTTTGTCATAGGGGTTTCAACCTCTACCTCTTTTAGTGGCAGCTTTCTGGTTGCCTCATAGCATATCAACATTGCCACCTCAGAAACCAAATCTCTAAATTCCTTAGTTGATGTAGTTTTACGCCTCATAATGCCTAGTTTATGTTGAATTAATGGATGTTCCATAATGTGTACAGATGCCATGTTTCTACCTCCTGAATGTTTGATTTGAATACCTATCTTTCATTGTAACAAAAAAGGCAACTAAATAAAAGGTTAATTTGTTTTTTGTTGAGGTGTTGGATATAGTAGGGGGATTTTTAAGATTTTGTATATATTATTAGAATTACTGATTATAAAAAGAGGAGAAGCCCAGCAAAAGGGGGAAATATCCGCTAGGCCCAATTTATGAAAAAAATTATCTTGTTAGCAATATTAAATATAAAACATTTATCTAAATCGTTTATTCATATAAACCATCTATCTAAAATTATATAGATGACTTGTTAGAATAATATGGACTGACTGTGAACGTTTTGTAAATTAAATTACAGTAATTACAGAGTTTTATTTTCTGTCCAATGCGAATAATAAATAATAGCAATATAAAAACCAATGCTTATATATAAGATATAGATAAATTTTATTTATGATATTTTATAAGGGAGTAAGTGATTAATATGTCAAATGTATTTAAAAAACTCATTAGCAAGGAAATGGGGGAGGGAAATTATAAAAGGTATTCAACATTTACAAAAAAGAATCAATGCAATCAATTAAATGATAATCAAATATTATTTAATGATATGTATGATAAGTTAAAGTACAGAGATATGAGATCGATTTCAAAAATGCATAATCGTTTAAATGATACACTTCTTCTGGCCCTACGAATAAATAAGAATTTTCTTTTTGCATTTTTATTTTTTCTAATTGGATTTATATATATTATAACAAAGGACCTAAATATTAATCTCACAGTAATATCCTTAACAAGTATGGGGGGTTGTTTTTCATATAAAGCTTATGAATATCTAATAAATAAGTTTTGTTATATTGATGCACAAATTGTTTTGGTTTATAAGGCAGTCCTAGACCGAATTATATTAAAAGAAGGAGAAAAGTATAAAGAGGGTAAAAAAACTTATAAAACTTGATATAAATCAATTTTTTATTTATACATTCCTGTTATTATATAATTAGAAAGTTAATAAAGAAGGAAATGGAGGAATGAAAGATGAGTAAATTCAATGAAGTTAAGGAAGCCAATATAACAAGGTTAGGACAATTTGTTCCAGTTGTAGATCGGGTTCACGGAGATAGTCATCCAGAGTTTCATGATGTGAAAAGGGTGTTTGATGAAATGGACCTAAAGATAAAAAAAGCAGGTGTAGAAATTCCTGAGTTAGATAAAGAGTTTAAGGAATTACGGGAAATCACCAATAATTATAGTATACCAGAAGATGTATGTGAAAGTTATGAAGCAGTATATAATATGCTAGAAGAACTTGATAAGGCGTACACGGTTTAGAAATAAAGAAAATTATATATAAAACATATTGATTTTTTGAAAGGAGAAAATATTATGAAAACAGCTTCAATCCAATTAGAAACACTAACTTGCCCATCTTGCATGCAGAAGATAGAGAATACACTTAAGGCTTTAGATGGCATAGCAAATGATACAATAAAAGTAATGTTCAATTCAAGTAAGGTGAAAGTAGAATTTGAAGACGACAAGTTATCAATTGACAAGATAGAGGATGCAATTACAAGAGTAGGTTATGAAGTAAAAAGATCTAGAGTGAAATAATAAAAAAAACAGTCCCAGAAAGCATGATGCATTTAATCATCTAGCCTTGGGACTGTTTTTTGTTTTACTAAAAGTATTAGCAGATTTTTAAACACCGCAGATTAATAGACTTATTTGTGGATAATTTTTATTATAAAAATATACTTGACAAGAAGGAGTCCTCCATATACAATACTAGTAATGATTACTGTTATCATTAACTAAACACATAAAATTAAATTTAAATAATAGGAGGAAAACATTATGTCATTAATAGGAACAGAGATTAAACCATTCAAGGCGAATGCATTTCATAACGGAGAATTTATTGAGCTTACAGAAGCGGATTTAAAGGGTAAATGGAGTATTGTTGCATTCTATCCAGCAGATTTTACTTTTGTATGTCCTACGGAACTAGAGGACCTTCAGAACAACTATGAAACACTTAAGGGTCTAGGAACAGAAATATATTCTGTTTCCACAGATACACATTTTACTCATAAGGCTTGGCATGATAGTTCAGAAACTATTGGTAAGATTACTTATCCGATGATTGGCGATCCTTCCCATGTTATAAGTCGCAACTTTGAAGTATTAATAGAAGAGGCTGGTCAGGCAGATCGTGGTACATTTATTATAGATCCAGACGGAATAATTCAATCTGTAGAAATTAATGCTGGAAATATTGGTAGGGATGCTGATGTTCTAGTTAGCAAGATTAAAGCGGCACAATATGTTAGAGAAAATCCCAATGAAGTATGCCCTGCAAAATGGAAAGAAGGCGGAGAAACATTAAAGCCTGGTCTAGATCTTGTAGGTAAAATTTAAGGAGCGATGTAAATGTTACTAGATGCAGAGATTAAAAGTCAATTAAGTGAATATTTCAAACTTCTGGAAGGGGATGTGCTGATTAAAGTCAGTGCAGGCTCTGACAAAGTGTCTAAAGACATTATGGCTCTAGTAGAAGAATTAGCTGCTATGTCAGATAAAATTAGGGTGAAAGAGGCTAAACTGCCTCGAACCCCTAGTTTTACTATAAATCGTATGAATGCTAAAAACGATGAAGCAGATAAGGATAGTGGGGGCTCTACGGGTGTTACCTTTGCAGGTCTTCCCCTAGGTCACGAATTCACCTCATTAGTATTGGCACTTCTACAAGTAAGTGGTAGACCACCTAAGATAGATGAGGAGATTGCTAAGCAGATTGTAGGAATTAAAGATGAACTTAACTTTGAAACCTATATTAGCTTAAGCTGCCAAAACTGTCCTGAAGTAGTTCAGGCACTGAATATTATGAGTGTACTTAACCCTAATATTAGCCATACCATGATTGATGGTTCTGCTTATAGAGAAGAGGTAGAAAGTAAGGATATATTAGCTGTGCCAACCATATACCTAAACGGCGAATTTTTTGCCAGTGGTCGTATGTCTGTAGAAGAGATCCTTGCAAAACTGGATATAAGTCCTGATAAATCCAAATACGAAGATAAAGAATCATTCGACGTTCTTGTTATTGGTGGAGGACCAGCTGGAGCTAGTGCTGCCATATACGCAGCTCGAAAAGGAGTCCGTACCGGTATTGTGGCAGAAAGATTTGGAGGACAGGTTAATGAAACCCTTAGTATTGAGAATTATATAGGGGTGAAAAGTACAGAAGGTCCTAAACTAGCGTCAGATCTAGAAGCCCATGTAAGGGAGTATGATATTGATATTATGCTATCACAAAGGGTTAAGCATGTTGATAAAAAAGATTTGATACATGTAGAGCTGGAAAATGGGGCTATATTAAAGAGTAAAACCCTTATTATTGCCACTGGGGCCCGTTGGAGACATGTTGGAGTTCCAGGTGAAGAAGAATATAAGAATAAAGGGGTTG
>CAZPWO010000005.1:0-37470 GCA_964590525.1 uncultured Herbinix sp.
TATTTTAAGAAATATCCTTTTTTTTATCCCCAGCCTGTATTATAATAATTATAAAGATATAAATTCCATATTCTTAATTGATTATGGTATACTATATAATATCAGACTTTAGTCCTTGTAAATAGTGAATATAGTATAATAATCATGTAAATGATTCAAATATAAATCTGTTCATGTTACCATGTAGTAACAGATTGGAGGTTATTGTGTTAGATGAGAATAAGATAAAACTAATGACTAAGTTATCAACTTATGAAAACAAAGATGGCAAAGAAGATATTTACCTAAGTAAGTATTATAAGACTGATTATGTTAGATTTCAGATGCTTAAATCAATTGTCACTGTTACTATAGGATATGTATTGCTTTTGCTAATGTATCTTCTTTATAAGATGGAATTTTTAATAAAAAATGCTGTTGTACTAAATTATAAGTTAATGGGTGGATATATTCTTGGATTCTATATCTTGATTGTAGCAGTTTATGCCATAGGTTCAGCCATAGCTTATTCAATAAAGTATGATTCATCTAGAAAAAAGTTGGCCCGGTATTTTCGCTTACTAAAGCGTCTAGAAAGGTTTTATAATAAAGATGAGACGAGGGAGTCTTAATTTGGGAGGATTATAGTTTATGATGCAATTACTTGTATTTAAGGAACAGGTAAAAAGTTTCTATCAAAAATATGACATTTATATAACACCCGCAGTGAAATTTATTTATGCACTGTTTGTGTTTACAACTATCAATGGTGAAATAGGTTATGATGCAAGGCTTATGAAGTGGCCAGTTGTATTGGCTTTTTCATTGCTTAGTGCATTTACCCCTTCATCTATTATGGTTTTACTAGCAGCAATAGTATCGGCCTTACATGTTTATTCTATATCACCGATATTATCTATTATTGTAGTATTTATATTTCTTATATTATATTTGTTTTTTATTAGGTATACGCCAAAACAGGGACATATACTACTGGCTATACCAATATTATTTAAATTTAAAATCCCCTACTTGATACCTATTTTAATGGGATTAATTATGACACCGATTGCTATAATACCAGCAAGTTGTGGTGTAATTGTTTTTTATTTTTTTCAGATTATTAAATCTGCAGTTACAAAACAAGTTAATATGACAGTAGAGGATATACTGCAACTTTATACTTATGTTATTGATACCCTTACAGGTAATAAGCAAATGATTTCCACAATAATTATTTTTGCCTTAATTATATTGGTTACCTACTTTGTTCGCAAGATGGCATTTGCTTATGCATTTGAAACATCTATTATTGCAGGAACACTTAGTGGTATACTTGCTTTTCTTATTAGTAATTTCATGTTGGAGACAACTGGACAAATATTTAGTATGATTATAGGGATGGTGTTTTCTGCGGCTATTGTATATATAATTCATTTCTTTGAATTAACCCTGGATTATTCAGCAGTTGAATATAGTCAATTTCAGGATGATGAATACTATTATTATGTTAAAGCGGTACCTAAGGTTATTGTAACTACGCCGCAAAAAGATGTTAAGCATATAAACCCAAAGAAACAATTCCGGGGTAGAAAAGAAGATGATTTTGATGTTGAATTTGAGTTTGAGGATGATGTAGATGACGATGGGGATATTTAGAAGAATTATATTTTAAATTATCATGATTGTATAGCGGGAGTGTAAGCATATGGAGTCTATAAAAAACTTTATAAATGAATATATGATATGGCTATCAATACCTGATATAAGACTTGCTGATGTTTTTGAAATTGCTGTTTTAGCTTTTTTGATTTACCAAGTAATCAAGTGGATTAAGAATACCAGGGCTTGGTCTTTGGTCAAAGGGATTGCTGTTATCTTAGGTTTCTGGTTAATTACTCTGATTTTTGATTTAAATGTACTTCAGTGGATTATATCAAACACTATTAGTGTAGGTATTATAGCTTTAATTGTTGTTTTTCAACCAGAGTTTCGTAGAGCATTGGAACAGCTAGGGCAGAGGAACATATTAAGTTCGATTTTTTCTTTTGATGACTCAAAAGTTCGTAATGAAATGTTTTCTGATTATACCCTAGATGAAATAGTACGGACTTCATTTGAGTTAGCAAGAAGAAAAACTGGAGCATTGATGGTTATTGAAGGAGAAATACTTCTTAATGAATTTGTTAATACTGGAATTTTTACTGATAGTGCAATTTCCAGTGAATTATTAATTAATATATTTGAACCTAATACCCCCCTACATGATGGTGCAGCCATAATAAGGGGTAATAGACTTGTTGCGGCAACTTGTTATCTACCGCTTTCCGACAATATGAGACTCAGTAAAGATCTAGGAACAAGGCATCGTGCAGGTATAGGGGTTAGTGAGATGTCTGACAGTATGACTATTATTGTATCAGAGGAGACAGGGAAGGTTTCTATAGCTAAAGATGGTAAATTAATTCGTAATATTGATGGAGACTATTTACGTACTAAGTTAGTAGAGGCGCAAAAGAAGAGCACCGATAATAAGAAGATAAAATTATGGAAGGGAAGATTAAAGAATGAAAGAGAAGCTAACTAGAAATCTTGGTACTAAAATATTATCAATTTTTCTTTCCATCATTGTATGGCTTTTGATTACAAACACAGAAGATCCTGTGCTGCCAAGAGAATTCACAGATGTTCCAGTTAGACTTCTAAATAGACATGTTATAGAGGCGTCTGGAGAGACATTTGATATAACAGAAAATGAAACTATTAATTTTACTATTAGGGCAAGGCGTTCTATTCGAGATAAATTGACTAAAGAAGATTTTAATATTACTGCAAATTTAGAGCATTTAAATGAATTTAATGTTGTAGATGTGAAAATTACCAGCCCTACCTATGGTAATGAGGTGAAAATTACTGAAGGAAATGACTTGAAGTTGACCTTAGTAAGGGAACAATTATTTGAAGATACTTTCAAAATAGATGTAGTAGAGATAGGTGAGGTAGGCGAGGGCTATGTCATAGCCAGTAAGAATGTTGATCCTAATATTATATTTATATCTGGGTCAAAAGGAAGAGTGGAAAGAATTGACAAGGTTGTAGTGGAAGTAGATGTTCAAAACATATCTGGTCAGATTTATAGGAGAGCCAATCCCAAGGCATTAGATGAGGATGGTAATGAGATTGAGCAGTTAACTTTCAGTCATAACAATGCTTATATAACGGTTAACTTATATGAGAAGAAGGATATAAGCCTGAATGTTGAGATAAGTGGTGAGCCAGCTTTTGGATATGAAGTAACTGAGGTTGAATTTGTACCCAAAGACATTGTAATTGCAGGTGACAAAAGTGTGATTACAGATATTGAGAGTATTATCTACACTGAAGATATATCAGGAATAAGCCAATCCCTTTCTAAAGTGATTGATTTAGAAGAAGAACTACCCAGCGGAGTGATTATTGTAGATGATGATAAGACAGCTGCCCTTAACATTACAGTAGACAAGTTGGAGACAAAGAGTATTACAGTCTTCCCATCCGATATTACTTTAAAGAACAAGCCATTAGAACAGAATGTATATATTGCCATGGTAAATCCTATTAGAATTAATGTTATGGGTAAGAAGGATATAATAGATGAATTATCAAAGTCCACACTTAAGCCATATGTAGATTTATCCGGCCATAGAGCCGGAGGTACATATTCATTGGAATTGCAATCGGATCTTTCTGATGATATAGATATAATTAACACCCCTCCAGTAGATGTCGTTATGGATGAATAGATTGATTATAAATCAAGTATAAATATTAAAAGAACAGTTGCATTAGAAGAGTTACAGTGTTATAATTTTCCTTATTGATAATATATTATAAGAAAAATGATTAAGAAGGGATTTGATTATATTGGGACTAGAGTGGATGATGTAACCTTATTCATTGTTAAAATATACAGTGTTGTATATCGACTCCGTAGCTTTTGATGAAAAGAAGAAACTATAAAATCAGAGATAATATGGAGGTAAGTATGATGATGAATTATAAGAGATATAAGAAAAATCCAGTGGTTCAGATGCCTAACAGACAGTGGCCCAACAAAGAAATTGAAAAAGCACCTATTTGGTGTAGTGTAGACCTGAGAGATGGTAATCAGGCTTTAATTGAACCTATGCTTGTGGAAGAAAAGATCGAATTCTTTGAGATGTTAGTTGATATTGGTTTCAAGGAAATTGAGATAGGTTTTCCATCAGCTTCTAAAATTGAATATAACTTTTTAAGGCAATTAGTAGAACGAGGTTTAATACCAGATGATGTAACGGTGCAAGTTTTGGTCCAATGTAGAGATGATTTATTAAAAAGAACATTTGAGGCTCTAGCTGGAGTTAAGAGAGCTATTGTACACATATATAATTCTACTTCTATTTTACAAAGAGATGTAGTATTTCGTAAGAACAAGGATGAGATCAAACAAATAGCTATTGACGGAACTAACTTAGTAAAAAGGTATGCTAAGGATTTTCCAGGAGAGATAATTTTAGAATATTCACCAGAAAGTTTTACCGGTACTGAATTAGAGTATGCAATGGAAGTGTGTACAGCTGTACAGGAGGCTTGGGGGCCAACTCCTGAGAATAAGATGATATTTAATCTTCCTGCCACAGTGGAGATGAACACACCGAATGTATATGCAGATCAGATTGAATGGATGAGTAATAACTTTAAGAATAGGGATACGATTATATTAAGTGTCCATCCTCATAATGATAGGGGAACTGGAGTAGCTATAGGAGAACTAGCACTACTTGCTGGAGCTGATAGAGTTGAAGGAACCTTGTTTGGTAATGGAGAACGAACAGGCAATGTAGATATTCTTACTATTGCATATAATATGTTTTCCCAAGGAATTAATCCGGAACTTAAATTAGATAATATTAATCAAATTATAGAAAAATATGAACGACTAACTAAGATGAAGGTTCATGAAAGACACCCATATGCAGGGCAATTAGTATTTACTGCATTTTCTGGTTCCCACCAGGATGCAATTAATAAAGGTGTAAACGCCTTGAATGAAAGAGGAGGCACTATATGGCAGGTACCTTATCTACCAATAGATCCTTCTGATATTGGTAGGGAATACGAGCCAATAGTAAGAATCAATAGCCAGTCTGGCAAGGGTGGCGTTGCTTTCATCATGGAGTACTATTTTGGATATAAGCTTCCTAAGGGTATGCATAGGGAGTTTGCTGATGTGATTCAGGAGATGTCCGAGGGTCAAGGTGAGATTTCACCAGAGCAGATTATGGATAAATTCCAGTCAGCATATATTGACCAAAAGGAACCAATTCATTTTAGGAAAGTTAAGATTGAGGAGATTCAAGAGGATGATTTATCTCATGGGACCCGAGTAATCCTAGAGTATACAAATCGCGGAGAATTAAAAACCTTTGAAGCTATAGGAAATGGACCAATAGATGCAGTTCAAAAAGGTTTACAAAAGGAATTGGGCAATGAATTTAAGATACTTGACTACACTGAACATGCTCTTTCTGGTGGTAGTAGTGCCAATGCAGTTTCTTATATCCATATGTTTGATCCTAAGAATAAGAAAACTACTTATGGGGTTGGAAGCAGCTCCAGTATTACTAGGGCATCTATAAAAGCAATATTTAGTGCAATTAACAGACTTAAGATAAATTAGAATGATTTTATAATTTGTAATAAAAAGAAGACACAGCATCAAGTATCTATCTTAATCTGATGTTGTGTCTTTTTAGATTTCTTGACTAAGTTTATAGTAAATGCTATAATTTCATTGCCCAAGAGGCAATTTTATGTATTTAGAAAGGGTGCTAATGTGAAGACAGCATTATTAAATTTTAAAAAATACCGTTTTTTGTTGATAGAATTAATTAAAAAAGATATAAAGCTTAAATACAGACGTTCCTATTTGGGTATCTTTTGGACCTTGCTAGAACCCATACTAACAACAATAGTTTTAACTTTAGTCTTTTCCAATGTATTAGGTAGGGGGGATGCTAATTATCCTGTTTTTGTTCTTACGGGTCGATTAATATATGGCTTTTTTGCTAAGTCCACCCGTGCTTCTATGAGTTCTATAAGAAGGAACAGTGGCATGATTAAAAAAGTTTATGTTCCCAAATATATTTATCCACTTTCCACAGCTTTATCAAATTTTATTATTTTTCTGATATCCCTAATAGTGCTTTTTGCTGCTATGTTTATATTTAATGTAAAGCCGACTATTCATTTTTTCAAGGCTGTAATACCCTTAATATTACTGTTGATTTTGGCAGTAGGAGTAGGATTAATCCTATCTACTTTGGCTGTTTTCTTTAGAGACTTAGAGTATCTTTGGGGAGTTGCCTTAATGCTAATAATGTACACTTCTGCTGTGTTTTACGAAGTAGAAAAACTTGGAGTAGGTAGGAAGGCGCAGATTTTCAAGCTTAATCCGCTATTTGATATAATATTGAATTTTAGAAATGCTGTATTATACGGACAAGCTTTTGATACTGAAGCTTTAATTATCTCAGCATTAATTAGTTTTGGATCCTTAATTATAGGAATAATATTATTTTATAAGAAACAAGATAAGTTTATACTTTATATATAAGGCCTAATAGTGACTATAAGGCCGATTGGAGGTAACTGTGAGTAAAGAAGTTTTAAGAGTTGATAATGTGGGTATGCGTTTCAACCTTATGGAGAGAAAAGTAGATAATCTTAAAGAATATATTATAAAAATCTTAAAAAAAGAATTGCGATATCAAGAGTTTTGGGCACTTAAGGATATATCTTTTACATTGAACAAGGGAGAGCGTCTAGGTATAATAGGTTTTAATGGCGCAGGGAAAAGTACCCTTCTTAAAATCATTTCAGGAGTTTTAAAAGCTACTGAAGGAACAGTAACAACTAAGGGGAAAATTGTTCCATTACTAGAACTAGGAGCTGGTTTTGATGCTCAGTATACAGGAGCAGAAAACATATATTTATATGGAGCAGTTTTAGGTTATCCTAAGGAGTTTATTGAAGAAAAATATGATGAAATAGTAGAGTTTTCTGAATTAGGAGACTTTATAAATGTACCAGTCAAAAATTATTCTTCAGGGATGAAAGCACGATTAGGATTCTCTATAGCTACTGTTGTAGAACCTGATATTCTTATTCTGGATGAGGTCCTATCTGTTGGAGATGCAAAGTTTCGTAAGAAAAGTGAGAAAAAGATTATGGACATGTTTGAGAAAGGGGTAACAGTTTTATTTGTTTCCCATTCAATTGGACAAGTTAAAAGGCTTTGTGACAGGGCTATCTTATTAGAAAATGGGGTCCTAACAATTGAAGGCAGTGTGAAAGAAGTTGCTGCTGTTTATAAAAAGAGAGTTAATAAAAAATAGATATAGGGAGCTGTGGCAGATATGAAAAAAGTTATTACTTATGGAACATATGACTTACTTCATGTAGGACATATTAATTTATTACGAAGAGCTAGGGAGCAAGGAGATTACCTTATTGTTGTCCTATCAACTGATGAGTTTAATGCAGGAAAAAATAAAGAGGCTTATCATAGCTACCAAGATCGAAAAACAATTTTAGAAGCAATCAAATATGTTGACCAAGTTCTTCCTGAACACAAGTGGGAACAAAAGATAAGTGATGTTGTGGATAATGAAGTAGATGTTTTTGTTATGGGAGACGACTGGGAAGGAAAGTTTGATTTCTTAAAGGAATATTGTGAAGTGGTTTATCTTCCTAGAACAGAGGGAATCTCAACCAGCCAAATCAAGGAAGAGTTGCACCAAAAGTAGGAACGAGGAACTTATGAATAAAATACTTAAAAACATTAAAGAACCCATAAAACTAATAGTTCTATGGGTTTATAAACTATTTATAAAGCTTTTGCCTCTTGATTCAAGGGTGATTTTATTTGAGTGCAATGTAGGAAGAAATTATACAGGTAATCCTAGAGCTATATATGAAGAGATGGTAAGGCAGGGACTAGACCATAAGTATGATTGTTATTTTATCTTAGAAGACAAAAAAATCCTTATACCAGGACAGGCAAAAAAGATTAAGAGAAAGAGTCTTAAATACTTTTATTTATTTGCCAAGGCTGGGATTTGGGTATGTGATTCAAGGTTGCCTATGTATATTATAAAAAGGCCAGAAACTACATTTATTCAAACTTGGCATGGTACACCTTTGAAAAAACTTGCCTTAGATATGGACGCCGTCTATATGGCTGGTGAAACAGGGATTGAGGATTATAAACAAAACTTTAGGAAAAATACTAAGACATGGGATTATCTAATATCCCAGAATAATTATTCAAGTCAGATTTTCCCTAGGGCTTTTGATTACCATAAAGAGATACTAGAAGTTGGATATCCCA
The DNA here is from genome assembly GCA_964590525.1 of uncultured Herbinix sp. Taxonomy (GTDB): domain Bacteria; phylum Bacillota; class Clostridia; order Lachnospirales; family Lachnospiraceae; genus Mobilitalea. Next base: position 8,390 of record CAZPWO010000005.1, read on the forward strand.
GAAATGACATACTTATTAAAAATGATAATGAAGAGGATATTAATAAAATCAAAAAGCAGATGGGTCTTCCCCTGGATAAAGGGATTATACTATATGCTCCTACTTGGAGAGATAATAAGTTTTATGACATAGGTAAGTATAAGTTTGAACTTGATTTAGATGTCCAAGCCCTTAAGGATAGTTTTGGAGAGGATGTTATAATCCTGGTTAAATATCACTATCTTGTAGTAGATTCTATTGATTGGGGGAAGTACAATGGTTTTGTACGTTCCTGTGATGCAAATCAAGATATTTCATTGCTTTATCTTGTATCTGATTTACTTATAACTGATTATTCCTCAGTTATGTTTGACTATAGTTTATTGAAAAGGCCAATGTTTTTTTATTGTTATGACCTGGATGACTATAAAGACTCCCTAAGAGGCTTTTATATTGACTTTCTACAAGAAGCCCCAGGGCCTGTTGTGAAAACCACAGAGGACTTAATAAAGATTATGAATAATTATGATCCTGAATTGTATCAGGATAGATACGATGCCTTTGTTAAGAAATACAACCACTGGGATGATGGTAATGCTTCAAGGAAACTTGTGGAACTAATTGAATCTTTAACTAATGGTAAGGAAGAAAGAGTATGAAGACATTAGGCTATTATATATTTGCCATAGTATATTATATATGTAAACCTTTACCCCTGCAAAGAAAGAGGATTCTTTGTATTACAACTCATGATGATGGTAAGAGTAGCAATGTGAATCTAGTTAAAGTTGCATTAGAGGAAAAGGATCCTACTTATACATTTGATTATATTAGTAAAAGTGAGACTGAGCAAGTGAAGGGATTTAGAAGTCTGAAGTCAATTTTATCATTTTTCATAAAGAAACCATATCAAATGGCCAGGGCAGAAGTTATTCTAATGGATAATGTCTTTCTTCCCATGGCTTTTTTACGTGTAAAAAAGCATACAAAGGTAGTACAACTTTGGCATGGTACAGGGACCATAAAAAAGTTTGGGCAAGATGTTAACCAAGGCCGGCTAGGAAAGCTGGAGAAAAGAGCTAATGGTAATATTAGTCATCTGATTGTTAATTCCCCAGAGATGAAGGACTTGTATGCTGGAGCATTTGGCCTTAGTAAAGACCGTATATACCCTATAGGATTACCTAAGACAGACGAACTATATTATAAGACAAAAGGTGGGAATTATAGAAAGCAAATTTATGAAAAGTATTCTATAGCAAAAGATAAAAAGCTTATATTATATGCCCCTACATTTAGGGAAGAGGAAATTGAAGGTACAGGAGACAGCGGAGATACCAGGGAGATTATTAAAAGCCTTGCTTTAGAAATTCCTAAGGACTACTGCCTTGGAATAAGGCTACATCCATTTATAGCTCAGGAATTTTTTAAGGATAATCCTATAAGTGACAGTGAGGAAAGTGGAGTTGTTAATATGTCTTTTGAAGAAGAACAAGGGGCTTTGCTTATGGCATCTGATATTCTAATAACCGATTATTCTTCTATTATCTTTGAATATTCTCTAATGGAAAGGCCAATGATTTTCTTTGCTTATGATTTAGACCAGTATAAAAACTGTAGTCGGGGTTTCTACTATGACTATGAGTCTTACGTTCCTGGGCCTATTGTAAAGACAAGTAAAGAGTTAGGCCATCTCTTAGCTAATGATACTTATCCTATGAATAAGGTTAAGAAATTTAAACAAAAAAACTTCCCGTACTTAGACGGGAAGGCTATAGAAAGACTAATAGAGCTTATTTATTAATATGCGTTTTTTGAAATAAAGCCCCTAAATACAGTTAAAAACAATATCTTCAGATCAAGGCCAAGGGTCCAGTTTTCAATATAATATAAATCATGCTCAATTCTTTTTCTTATAGAAGTATCTCCCCGGAAGCCATTAATTTGTGCCCAGCCAGTTATTCCTGGTGGGACTTGATGCTTGATCATATACCTAGGAATTTCCTCTTTGAATTTTTCTACAAAGTATGGCCTTTCAGGTCTTGGGCCAACAAGGCTCATCTCCCCTTTAAGTACATTAAAAAGCTGGGGTAATTCGTCAATGCTTGTTTTTCTTATAAATTTACCCATAGGTGTAACTCTAGGATCTTTAGGGCTTGTCCAAGCTTTTTTCTCTTCTTCTTTAGGTTGGATTTCCATGGAGCGAAATTTATACATCTTGAACTTCTTGTTATGTCTACCTACCCGGCTTTGTTTGTATATGATAGGTCCTGGTGAGGTTCTTTTTATAATCAAGGCAACTATTGCCATAGGAATTGCAAAGATAATAATTGCAATAATAGAGCCAAAGACATCGAATGTGCGTTTGATTATCTGGTTATGTGTGTTGCTAAGAGGTACATTTCTTATATTAATAACTGGAAGACCAAAAACATCTTCTATATAAGGCTTAGATGAGATGAAATTATAATAGTCCGGTATAAATTTGGTATGGACTCCAGATTTTTCGCATATAGATACGATTTTTTTTAGTTTATTATATTCATCTATGTTTAAGCTTATTGCAATCTCTTCGTAATCTTCATTAGCTAAAAAACTTTCTAGTTCATCTGTAGAGCCGATTATCTTTACCTTTCTAAAAATTGTATCATTTGCCAAGTTATCGTCTAGAATCCCGTGGATGTAATATCCCCATTGTGGGTTGCCTAGTATGCGTTCTATATAAGATTCAGCAGCCCTGCTATAGCCTACTATGAGAACATGCTTTAGATTTTTTCCTTTTGAACGTCTCTTTTTAATTACCTCATAAAACACATATCGAGATACAAAAGCTAGTAAAAGGTTTGAAATAAAGAAGATAGCAAGGAAGGAACGGGAGATATGGAATTCCTTCTCTAAATATAATGTTGAGAAGAAAAAGGCGATCCCCAGTGTATTGGCAATAATCAGCTGAAAGAATGCAGTCCATCTTCTTTGTCCCATCTTGGGCTTATAGAGATTGGCATAATAATAAATAATCATATACAATGGTACAATAATTATAAGCCGCTCTGCATATACTGATAGGTTATAAAAGTTGCCTTCTTCAACTGTGAATGCTGATAGCTTATCAACTAGAAAACTATAAAATCGAAGGTAATATGCTAGTAGATAAGCAATAACTATTATTAAACTATCAATAACAAATTGAATTCTATTAAACATTTTTTGATTGTCTTTAATCATTTCCCCACCAACTTTTTAATATTTATATTGTTGACTTCCTTAATATGATACATGATAATTAGCTATACAACAAGTCATAGTTTTTTAAAGAACAATTCACAGTCTTTACACAATATATTGTTACATTTACTATAAGCTAATTGAAATAAGATAAATTATAAGAAGAAAAGGAGAGTGCCTATATGGATGATAATTATAGAAAAGACGAGAATTTAGAAGAGAATGTAGTTCCAAAAGAAGTTTTAGAGGGTAAAACCCCGGATTATAGTTTTTGGGCAGAACAGATATCCAAGACTAACCCTAGTAATGAGCCAAACAATACACAAAGGACTCAGGATACAAGTAATCAAGAAGCAAGCTATCAGGACACCCCTAAGCTTAAGCCTGAAAAAAAGGGAAGGAAAATCAGAAGATTTGTTGTGAAAGCATTGTCTTTTGGAGCCCTAGCAGCAATTGCTTTTATAGCAGTTAATTTTGCATATGATAGGATTAATCCTAATGCAGCAGATGATAACTACATTCTTAGTATAGCCGGTGAGAATAATGATCAGTCCAAATTAAAGATTGAGACTACGGAGCCAGCTTTAGTGGATATTGTCCACTTATCAAAAATTAGTCAAGTGATTGAGCAGACTATGCCATCAATTGTATCTATTCGTAGCATTAGCAGTCAGCAAGATTTCTGGTATGGAATTGATATTCCAACAGAAGGTAGTGGTTCTGGAATTATAATTGCTAAGAATGATGATGAACTTTTAATTGCTACTAATAACCATGTGGTTGCAGGGGCAGATGAGATAGTAGTTACTTTTGACAATGGTGAAGAAGCTTCAGCAGTTATTAAAGGGACTGATGCAACTGCAGACCTAGCAGTAATTACAGTAGATATGGTTGAGATAAATAGTGCTACATTAAATGCAATAGACATAGTTAAAATGGGTAATTCAGATAATGTTAGGGTTGGAGAAATGGCCATAGCCATAGGAAATGCTTTAGGTTATGGTCAGTCCTCAACAGTAGGATATATAAGTGCTAAGGATAGAGAGGTTCAAGTATCAGACAATTATACCTACAAAACCATGGTACTGCTTCAAACAGATGCAGCTATTAATCCTGGTAATAGTGGGGGGGCACTTCTTAATTTAGATGGAGAATTAATTGGAATTAATACTATTAAATATGCCGATTATAAAGTTGAGGGAATGGGATTTGCAATTCCAATCTCCAGGGCAGAACCAATTATTAATGAATTGAAAAACCGTGAGATACTTACAGCAGAAGAACAAGGATATCTAGGAGTTCTTCCAAGCGATGTTACAGAAGAGATATCACAAGCTCTTAATATGCCTATGGGAGTCTTCCTAACAACAGTAGAGGAAGGCAGTGCAGCATATAATGGAGGCCTAAGAGAAGGAGATATTGTAATAAAGATTAACGGAGTTGAGATAACATCTAGTGATCAGCTGAGAGAGATGATATCAAGTATAAGGGCTGGAACAGAGATAGAGATTGACTTTATGAGAAATGAAGCTGGAACATACAAAGAAAGCACTTCTAAGGTAACTTTATCAGCAAGACCATAAACATTAACCCAGAAGGGGAAAATCTAATCCTTCTGGGTTTTTAATTTCTACCATTGTATGATAAGAAAAGATAAGCTATAATAAAGTAATATATATAAGTGACAAGCTAACAAATTGCAATGTTTATATAGATTTTAAGGAGGACTTAAATGAGTAAAGATGACGATAGAATTGATGATGTTAAAGATGATCATATAGATAAGATATGTTACCTTTGTAGGAGATCTGAAAGTAAAGTAGGTAAGATGATAGAAATTCCTAACGACATAACTATCTGTTCCGATTGTATGCAAAAAACCTTTGATACAATGAGCAATGGGAACAACCCCTATATGAAGATGATGGGTTTTGTCCCAAATATGCAAAGTGAACCGGAAAAGGCCAAGAAGCCAAAGAAGAAAAAAGAAGAAGAGGAAGAAGCTGTATTTGACAGAGAAAAGATTCTTTCTCCTCACAAGATAAAAGAGGGTCTTGATGAGTATGTTGTTGGACAAGAGCATGGTAAGAAGGCAGTCTCTGTTGCAGTCTACAATCATTATAAGAGAATTAGTTCCAAGAACCCTATGAATGTGGAGATAGACAAGTCTAATATGTTAATGATTGGACCCACAGGATCAGGAAAAACTTACCTTGTAAAAACCTTGGCCAAGCTCTTAGATGTACCCCTAGCAATTACCGATGCCACCTCCTTAACTGAGGCTGGTTATATAGGGGATGACGTAGAAAGTGTTCTATCAAAGCTTTTACAAGCGGCAGGTAATGATGTAAAAAAAGCTGAGCATGGAATGGTTTTTATTGATGAAATTGATAAGATTGCTAAGAAACAAAACACTAATAGTAGAGATGTTAGTGGAGAGTCGGTCCAACAAGGATTATTGCAACTACTAGAAGGTAGTGAAGTAGAGGTTCCAGTAGGAGCTACATCTAAGAATGCTATGGTTCCTATGACAACCATAAATACTAAGAATATATTGTTTATCTGCGGGGGAGCATTTCCTGATTTAGACAAAATCATAAAAAGTAGGCTAAACAAACAATCTTCCATAGGATTTAAGGCAGATCTAAAAGATAAACATGACGAAGACACTGATATTCTTCAGAAGGTAGTGGTAGATGACCTACGGGAATATGGTTTGATTCCTGAATTTATAGGTAGACTACCTATGATATTCACCTTAGAATCATTGAAGAAAGACATGTTAATTGAGATTTTAACTGAACCCAAAAATGCCATATTAAGGCAATACAAAAGTCTTCTAGCTATGGATGAAGTGAATTTAAATTTTACGCAAGAGGCTTTAGAAGTTATTGCTGACAAGGCCATAGAAAAAAAGACGGGAGCCAGGGCTTTAAGGTCAATTCTTGAAGAGTTTATGCTAGAAATCATGTATGAGATACCAAAAGATGACAATATTGGTAGTGTGACAATTACCAAAGAATATATAGAAGGAACAGGCATTCCAATAATTCAAAGGAGAGGGGTTACTAGTAGTAGTCAAATACCAGAGACTCGTGAAAGTAACAATTAAGCCTAAGATATTAAGTTATAATACTAAGGAAATGCAATTATATATTGACAAAATATTAATTCAAGGGTATCTTAGATAATATCAAACAGTTTCCTGTACTAAAACATTAAAGCGTTAAACGTACATAGCGTACAAAACGTATATTTTGCACACCGTGTTTTAACTAGGAACATATAGGAGGAGTTTTATGAAAAACAAAATGAAAAGAACATTGGTTGTATTACTATTAGTTTCCTTTGCTCTAACATCTTTAGTGGCTTGTGGAGGAAATGATAAGGGGGATTCCTTTCTTATAGGAGGAATTGGACCATTAACAGGTATTGCAGCTTCATATGGTGTATCTGTTAAGCAAGGAGCAGAGATAGCAATAGATGAAATCAATGAAGCAGGGGGAGTTTCAGTAGGAGACGAAAAAGTCCAATTACAGTTTAAATTTATGGATGATGAAGCTATGCCTGATAAGGCTGTAACAGCTTATAATGCTCTTATGGATGATGGAATGGATGCTCTTCTTGGAACGGTAACAACAGATTCAGCTATAGGTATAAGCGATTTAACTTATGAAGATGGGATGTTTACCCTTACTCCATCAGGATCAGCCCTAGAGATTACAAAGCATCCTAATACATTTCGAGTATGCTTCACTGATCCATTGCAAGGTGTGACTATGGCTGATTTTGCCCAAGAACAAGGTTATACTAAGATAGCTGTTATGTATAATAACTCTGATAATTATAGTACAGGTGTTATGGACGCATTTGTTGATCAAGTGGAGATTAACGGCTTAGAAATTGTTGCCCAAGAAGCATTTGCTGCTGATGATGTTGATTTTAACACTCAATTAACTAAGATAAAGGCTACTGATGCACAAGTAATATTCGTACCTTCATATTATGATTATGCAGCTAACATCGCAACACAAGCCCATGAATTAGCTATGGATCTACCTTTTCTTGGTAGTGACGGATGGGATGGGGTTATAGCACAGACAGTTGATCCTTCAGTATTAGAAGGAGCTATATTCTTAACACCTTTCTTAGCTAACTCAGATGATTCTGCAACTAAGGCATTTGTTAAAGAGTATCAAGAAAGATTTGATTCAATTCCTGATCAATTTGCAGCAGATGGCTATGATGGAATATATATTATTGCAGCAGCCATGGAAGAGGCTGGCAGTACTGAAGGTGCTGACCTAATTGCAGCAATGACAAAGATACAGGTAGATGGTTTAACAGGTTCAATGACATTTACTGCAGATGGAGAGCCTAATAAGGAGGCAAACTTTGCAGAAATTAAAGACGGCGAGTATGTAGCTAGATAATAAAACATATATTTTCAGAAGAACGAAAAGGAGACGCCATGATTCCTTTTCGTTTTTGTGAAATTATAGATGTGCTTATATAAGAACTATCTAGACTAGGAATTGAGGTGATCCTATGGAGAATGCAATAGAACAATTAATTAATGGTTTTAGGACAGGGAGTATTTATGCCCTTATAGCATTAGGGTATACCATGGTTTATGGCATTGCAAAGATGATAAATTTTGCCCATGGAGATATAATAATGGTAGGTGCGTATGCATTATATGTATTTGTTGCACTATTTAAAATTCCAATTCCACTAGCAGTACTATTTACTGTAGTGTTAGCTTCTTTAATGGGGGTTTTAATAGAGAAAGTTGCTTATAAACCTCTTAGGGATGCCCCCCGTTTGGCTGTGCTTATTACAGCAATAGGTGTAAGTATGTTTTTACAAAATGCGGCTTTGCTGATTTTTAGTGCAAATCCCATTGCATTTGAATCTATAATTAATATTGACCCGATTATTGTTGGAAATATAGTTATTACAGGAACTACTATTGTAACATTGTTGGTTACGATTATAACCATGATGGTACTGACTTTATTTATTAATAAAACCAAGACAGGGGGGGCCATGCGTGCAGTTGCTGAAGATAAAGGTGCAGCACAATTGATGGGAATCAATGTAAATCGCACTATTTCTATTACATTTGCAATTGGATCAGCATTGGCAGGAGTTGCAGGAATACTTTACTTAGCCCAATATCAGTCTGCTTTAAGACCAAGTATGGGGGGGATGCCGGGGATCAGAGCATTTGTTGCAGCGGTTATTGGGGGAATAGGTAGTATACCAGGGGCCATGTTAGGTGGTTTGCTTTCATGTATTATTGAAAGTTTTGCCAAGGCTTATATATCCACAGAATTAACAGATGCAATAGTTTTTGGGATATTGATTCTGGTTTTACTGGTAAAACCTTCTGGATTACTTGGTAAGCAACGAATTGAGAAAGTGTAGGTGTGCCGTGGGAGATAAGAAAATTAACACAAATAAAAGTCAATCTTATATCAAACGGATCTTATCAAAGAAAAATATAATGATTTTGTTTGGGATAATAGCTTTATATATTCTTTTAAGTGTTTTAGTAGAGCAGGATATATTAAGCAGACAATATAAATCCTTGATAGTTCCATTGGGGGCCAATATCATACTTGCAGTATCCCTTAACCTGGTTGCTGGTTTCTTAGGTGAACTAAGTTTAGGTCATGCAGGATTTATGGCACTTGGAGCATTTTCAGGAGCAATATTTACTTTAAATGTGGAGTTGCCTGGTGTTTTAGAGTTTATTTTGGCAATATTAATTGGAGGAATAGTAGCAGGGATTTTTGGTCTTTTAGTTGGTGTACCTGTACTTAGATTGCGTGGGGATTATCTTGCCATAGTTACTTTGGCTTTTGGTGAGATTGTAAGATCCGTTATAAATGCCATTCATTTACCAAGTGGTACAGATGAAGCAGGTAATACAATCTTTCGTAAGGGAACCATGGGATTATCCGGAATAGAAACATATTCAAACTATAGATGGATATTTATTGCTACAGTACTTACTATTATTCTCTGTGTAAATCTAGTGAACTCTAGACATGGCAGGGTAATAACATCCATTAGAGATAATGATATTGCTGCTGAATCCATTGGAATTAAAGTGGGAAGATATAAAACAATGGCTTTTGTAATTGGAGCATTCTTTGCTGGAGTTGCAGGGGTCTTAAATGGTCATAACTTTACTTTTATGAAACCTTCAGATTATTCTTATGATAGATCTATTGATATATTAGTTTTTGTAGTATTAGGGGGAATGGGAAATATCAAAGGGTCTATTATAGCTGCCATAGTTCTTACCTTGTTACCTGAAGTATTACGTCCTATCCAAGAATATAGGATGTTAATGTATTCAGTATTATTGATTGCAATGATGATATTTAACAATTCAGATTTAAAGAAGAAACTTCAGGAACATAGTAAGTTATCAAAACTTTTTGGTAGAAAGTCGCCAGAAGAAGAATAAGTTAGTAAGGGAGGTAAAGATAGTGGCTTTGTTAGAAGTTAAAAATTTAGGTATTTCATTTGGTGGCTTACGGGCAGTAGATGAAGTTGATATGAAGATAGAAAAAGGACAATTATTTGGTTTGATTGGCCCTAATGGGGCAGGAAAAACAACTGTTTTCAATCTATTAACAGGGGTTTATAAACCAACAAAAGGATTAATATTATTAGATGGTGAGAATATAGTTGGTAAAGCAACTCCTGATATAAATAAGGCAGGTATCGGAAGGACTTTTCAAAACATTCGCCTATTTAAGGATATGTCAGTTTTAGACAATGTCAAGGTTGCCTTGCATAACTCGGTACAATATTCATTGTATACAAGCTTTTTTAAAACACCTAAATATTACAAATTAGAAAAGGACATGGATGAAGAAGCTTTTGAGCTACTAAAAGTATTTGAACTTGATAGAGAAGCTGACTACCTATCGTCAAATTTACCTTATGGTAAGCAAAGAAAGCTGGAGATTGCAAGAGCCTTAGCAACAAAACCGAAACTTCTGTTACTGGATGAGCCAGCTGCTGGTATGAATCCCAGTGAAACAGAAGAGCTTATGGATACAATTCGATTGATTCGCGATAGATTTGATATTACCATTCTTTTGATTGAGCATGATATGAAATTAGTGTCTGGTATATGTGAAGAGTTACTTGTTCTGAATTTTGGTACTGTCTTATGTCAGGGCACCCCTGATAAGGTACTAAATGATCCAGATGTTATCACAGCATACTTGGGAGAAGAGGGTTGATTGGAGGATGGATATGGCTTTATTAAAAATATCGAATTTGCAAGTAAACTATGGGGTAATCCAAGCAATTAAGGGGATTGATTTTGAGATAAATTCAGGAGAGGTTATTGCCCTAATTGGAGCTAATGGTGCAGGGAAGACCACCATATTGCATGGGATTACGGGACTAGTTCCCATTAAATCTGGAAGAATAGACTTTAAGCTGGTGGATAATGATGCTAATCCTGTAAAAGAAGCAGAATATGTTGATTTGACAAAAACACCAGCTCATAAAATTGTGTCCCTTGGAATGGCTCACGTCCCTGAGGGTAGGAGAATATTTTCTGAACTTACTGTGTATGAGAATCTTAAGTTGGGTGCATATACAAGGAAAGACAAAATAGAAATAGGAAGAAATATTGAAATGATATATAAAAGATTCCCCAGATTAAAAGAACGAAAGACACAGATTGCTGGAACCTTAAGTGGTGGTGAACAACAGATGTTGGCCATTGGAAGAGCTTTAATGTCCAATCCAAGGATTGTTTTAATGGATGAACCATCTATGGGTTTATCTCCTATATTAGTTGAAGAGATATTTGATATTATTTCTGATATAAGCAAAAGTGGAACCACTGTATTTTTGGTTGAGCAAAATGCTAGAAAAGCTTTGTCAATTGCAGACAGGGCATATGTTCTTGAAACTGGGAATATTGTACTTAGTGGAGACGCAAAAGAGTTAATGAATAATGAATTAGTTAAGAAAGCATATCTTGGAGAATAATAAGAATGTTTATATAGAAAAACTTGTATAATGATTGGAGGCTACCCAAATGAGCAAATATGTTATAACAATAGCAAGAGGTTATGGTAGTGGTGGAAAAACAATTGGCAAGATGCTATCCAAGGAACTGGGTATTTCTTTTTATGATCGAGAGCTTCTCCGATTGGCATCAGACGACAGCGGAATAAATGAAGACCTTTTCGCAAAAGCAGATGAAAAGATAAAGAAAACTCGCTTATTTAGGATTGCTAGAAATGCCTACAAGGGTGAATTGATAGCCCCAGATAGTGATGATTTTGTATCTAATGATAATCTTTTCAATTATCAAGCCAAGATAATTAAAGAATTAGCAGAAACAGAAAGCTGTGTTATAGTTGGAAGATGTGCAGATTATGTCCTAAAAGACCATGATAATGTTGTAAAACTATTTGTCCATGCACCTCTTGAATACTGTATAGCTACCCTTAAGGGAATGACAGGTGAGTCAGAGAAAGTAATTGAGAAAAAAATTAAATCAATTGATGAGCATAGAGAAGACTACTATAAGTATTACACCGCTAGAAGGTGGGACAATGCAAGTAATTATGATTTGTGCTTAAATAGCAGTCAGTTAGGTTTTCAAAAATGTGTGGATATAGTTAAATCCTATATGGATATTAGATTTAGCTAACTACTTTGGAAAGGATGTTGAATCTGTATGATTTCTGATAAAATGAAGGTTTTTGTTGAAAATAGTTCTGTAATCCGTGCTATGTTTGAGGAAGGAAAACGCCTGTCTCAAATTCATGGTGCAGACAATGTTTATGATTTTAGTCTAGGAAATCCTAGTGTAGAACCACCGGTTCAGGTTAAGGAAGCTATTATCCAAGTGTTAAAAGAGGAGGACCCTAATCTTGTCCATGGTTATATGAATAACTCCGGATATGAGGATGTTAGAGAAAAGATAGGAAAATCAATTAACAGTAAACATGATACTTCCTTTGGACAAGAAAACATTATAATGACTGTTGGGGCAGCAGGTGGATTAAATGTTATATTAAAAAGCCTTTTAAATCCAGGGGATGAGGTTATTACCTTTGCGCCATTTTTTGGTGAGTACCGCAATTATGTTGGCAATTATGATGGGAACTTAGTGGTTGTTCCCCCTAATATGGTTGACTTTCAACCTGATTTAGAGGAATTTGAAAAATCTATTACTAATAAAACCAAAGGGGTTATTGTTAATACACCAAACAACCCTAGTGGGGCAGTTTACTCGGAAGAGACCATTATAAAGATGGCAGATATTTTAGATAAGAAGCAAAAGGAATATAGTAATTCAATATATATAATCTCTGATGAACCTTATCGTGAACTGGTTTATGATGGAGTGGAAGCTCCCTATATTACCAAATACTACAATAACACCATTGTTTGTTATTCATATAGCAAGTCCCTTTCCCTTCCTGGTGAACGTATAGGTTATTTGCTAATCCCTAATGAAGTGGATGATTACAAGAACTTAATTTCCGCAGCAAATGTTGCTAACCGTATTCTAGGATTTGTTAACGCTCCTTCCCTTATGCAGAGGGCAGTTGCTAGATGTTTGGATCTAGAAGTTGATGTGGAATTATATAATCGTAATAGAGAACTTTTATATAATAGTCTTATTTCTTATGGATATGAGTGCGTAAAACCTCAAGGTGCATTCTACCTTTTCATTAAAGCATTTGGCCAGGATGATAAAGCATTTGCCCAGGCTGCTAAGAAACACAATATTTTAATAGTATCTGGAAGTGCATTTGGATGTCCTGGATATTGTAGAGTAGCATATTGTGTGGATTACAAGATGATTGAAAGATCTTTAGCTGCTTTTAAAAAGTTAGCAGAGGAATATAAATAAATTAAGGGGGGTATCCATGAAGTCTTGGAATAAATATATTAGAAAGCCTGTTCCATATGTGCCAGGAGAACAGCCTAATGAAGTAGGGATGATTAAACTAAATACCAATGAGAATCCCTATCCACCGGCAGCTGGAGTAAGGAAGTCTCTTTTGGATATGGATGTAGATAGATTAAGACTTTATCCAGATCCTACAGTTGGATTACTTAGGGATGAACTAGCCCAATACTATAATAAAGATAGAGAGCAAGTTTTTGTAGGTGTAGGTTCTGATGATGTTCTAGCTATGGCCTTTATGACATTTTTCAATTCAGATAAGCCGATTTTATTTCCTGATATTACTTACTCCTTTTATCCAGTATGGTGTAACCTACTAAATATACCTTATGAAACACCAGAGCTTACAGAGGAATTTCTTATAGTAAAAGAGGATTATTACAAGGATAACGGTGGCATTATAATAGCTAATCCCAATGCCCCTACATCAATTTATGAGGATTTATCTTTTATAGAAGATGTAGTAAAACATAATCAGGAAAGTGTTGTTATTATAGATGAAGCTTATATAGATTTTGCAGGTCCTTCTGCAATGGAGCTAATTGATAAATATGACAACCTACTTGTGGTACAGACATTTTCCAAGTCCCGTTCCTTGGCGGGAATGAGAATTGGCTTCGCACTTGGCCATCCTGATCTTATTAAAGCCTTAGATGACGTTAAGCATTCTTTTAACTCATACACATTAAATCAAACCGCCATTATTGCAGGGGTTGGGGCATTAAAGGATAAAGATTATTTTAACAATAGTGTAGAAAAGATTCTAAAAACCAGGGAAAGGGTTGAAAAAGAACTAAAGGAATTAGGATTTACATATCCCAAATCTGGTGCCAACTTTATCTTTGCTAGGCATAATAAGAGGCCAGCAGAAGAAATCTATCAAGCTTTAAAGGAAGTCAAGATATATGTTCGCTATTTTAATCTAGCTAAGATAGATAATTATATTAGAATAACCATAGGAACAGATGAAGAAATAGATAAATTACTTAAGGCATTAAAAGAAATATTGTAAATGTTAAATCAGTTGGCATGCAGGATTTAAATAAATAATATAATAAATAAAAGTCTTTGTCATTTATATTGACAAAGGCTTTTAAAGTTAATATAATATAATAGCGAATGATAATTGTTATCATTTAAACAAGTAAAAAGAGAAAGGAAATTGACATGACCTTGGAAGAAGCTAAAGTTGGAGAAGATTATATAATCAAATCATTCGATTTTGATATAAAGACAGTGCGTCGGTTGGAGTCATTGGGAATGACTAGGGGGACCAAGATAAAGGTCCTTAATAGAAACCGTGGAGGGGCTGTTATTTTTATAGTAAGAGGAACTAGACTTGCATTGGGAAAACAAATTGCACAATCGATTCAAATGGTGGAGGATAAGTCATGAGTAAAGAATTATTAGTAGGCTTTGTAGGAAACCCTAATAGTGGAAAAACCACATTATTTAATGCATATACAGGAGCAAATTTGAAAGTTGCCAATTGGCCTGGGGTAACTGTTGAGAAAAAAGAAGGGGTATTTAAGTACCATGATGCAAAGTTTAAGCTAGTGGACTTGCCAGGTATCTATAGTCTGACCTCATATTCCATGGAGGAGATATTATCCCGAGAATTTATATTGAATTCTGGTGTAGATGTTATTGTAAATATAGTAGATGCTTCTAATTTAGAGAGGAACCTATATCTAACACTTCAATTAATTGAACTTGGGAAACCTGTAGTTGTTGCCCTAAACATGATGGATATTGTTGAAGAAAGAGGCATGGAAATAGATCTACATAGGCTTCCAGAGATGTTAGGTGTTCCTGTAATACCAGTGTGTGCCACTAAAAAGAGTGGTTTAGATATATTAATGCACGCAGTTGCCCACCATAAGGATAAGGTTATTGACAACAACTTAGAGCATCATCATGGAAGAGGAAAAGGAAGAGGAAGAGGAAAGGGAAGGCAACACAGGCATAAGGAATCACATAAGTATCCTGTAATATATAGTAATTCAATAGAGGATAAGATAAATAGAATTATAGACATTCTAAACACCAGATATAAGGGTATAAGAAATCCTCGCTGGTACGCTATTAAATATCTAGAGATGGATGAAGTTGTGACAAATGAATATCCAATAGATGTAGATGGAATTGTTGACCGTAGCTATGAAGAGGATATAATTAATGAAAAGTATGAATTTATAGAAGAGGTAATTGAAGAAGTACTGGTTAATAGAGAAGAACAGGTTGCATTCACAGATAGGATAGATAAGCTAGTAACTAATAAATATTTAGGTCTTCCCATTTTCTTAGGGATAATGGCGATTGTGTTCTTCCTGACATTTCAGATAGGCGATATGATAAAAGGTGTATTTGAAGGCGGGCTAGAGACATTTACCACATTCTCTCGTGACTTTTTCCTTAGTATAGGAAGTGGGCAGGCTGTTACTTCATTAATTGTAGATGGAATAATTGCAGGTGTAGGTGCTATTCTTACCTTTCTACCGAACATTGCCATACTATTCTTGGCCCTAGCATTTCTAGAGGATAGTGGTTATATGTCTAGAGTAGCATTTGTAATGGATGGAATTATGGCTAAGGTAGGATTATCAGGAAAAGCCTTTATACCTATGCTTCTTGGTTTTGGTTGTACTGTTCCTGCTATTATGGCTTCTAGATCTTTGGAAAATGAAAAGGATAGAAGGAAAACAATACTTATAACTCCATTTATGTCTTGTAGTGCCAAAATTCCTATATACATTCTCTTTTCACAGATGTTTTTTGAAAACAATGCTATGTTGGTGGCTTATTCCATGTATTTGATAGGAATCATAGTGGCGCTGCTTGTGGCATATGTAATGAACAAGACTTCTAAAGAAGGAGATTATAGTCCTTTGCTTATAGAGTTGCCTGAATATAAGGCGCCTAATATACGGACTATAGTCCTATATGTATGGGAAAAAGTTAAGGAATACATAACAAAGGCCGGTACTGTTATCTTTGCAGCATCTGTGGTTGTATGGTTCATTCTTAACTTTGGACCAAGTGGAATGGTTACTGATATATCACAAAGCTTTGGTGCACGAATTGGTAAGACAATATCCCCGATTCTTTCACCAGCAGGTCTTGGTATGTGGCAGATAGCAGTTGCCTTAATAGCAGGATTAGCAGCAAAAGAAGTAGTTGTATCTAGTATTAGTGTTTTGTTTGGGGTTGCAAACATAGAATCAGCTGTAGGAATGACCACTTTGATGACGGCTTTATCTAGTGAAGGTTTTGGAGCCTTAAATGCTTATTCATTAATGGTGTTTTCTTTACTCTATATACCATGTGTTGCAACTATAGGTGTTGTATATAGGGAAATGAGATCTGTAAAATGGACAGCGTTTACAGTGGCTTTCCAACTTTTCGTTGCATGGCTCCTATCAACCCTTATCTTTCAAATAGGAAGTTTATTCTTATAAATAAAGTAAAAAGATGAAAAGGAATGATTATTATGGTAGAATTAATATTAGGTGGATTAATTATAGGATATACGGCATTTGTTATAATAAAAAAAGTTAGGGATATGAAGGCTGGGAAAATCGGCTGTAGTGGTTGTTCTTCTTGTCCTTCTAGACAAAAATGCGATAATGTAAATTAACTTTCTCCACAAAGTTTAAAAATAAAAAAGGATATATTGAAATAACGGTGAATATAATTATTATAGAGATGTTTTTGTATTATGTATTAGTACCCCTTTAATTGGCCAAGAGAAAGTAGGGGTTTTTATGAAAGAGAAAATTAATATAAGACAAAGGTTAGAGAAAAGGGAGCATGAACTTTTAAGTCCATATGCTTCTTTTTCTGACTGCTCATCTGGAAGGGATACTGAGGAAAAACCTTGTGATATTCGCCCTGCCTATCAAAGGGACAGAGACAGGATTCTCCACTGCAAGGCATTTCGTAGGCTTAAGCATAAGACCCAAGTATTCCTAGCACCAGAAGGTGACCATTATAGAACAAGGCTTACTCATACCCTAGAGGTATCACAGATTGCCAGAACCATAGCAAAAGCATTAAGGCTTAATGAAGAGTTAACAGAAAGTATTGCATTTGGCCATGATTTAGGGCATACACCTTTTGGCCATGCAGGTGAAAGGGCCTTGAATGAGGTTTGCCCAGATGGTTTTCAACATCACCTTCAAAGTCTACGAGTAGTAGATTTTATTGAAAAAAGCGGTAAAGGTTTAAATTTGACTAAGGAAGTAAAAGATGGTATAAAAAATCATCAGACAATTGGAAATCCATCTACTTTAGAAGGGAAGATTGTTAGGATTTGTGATAAAATAGCCTATATTAATCATGACATTGATGATGCAATTAGGGGAAAAATCATGAAAGAGGAAGATGTCCCCAAGGAATATGGAGATATACTAGGCCATAGCTTAGGAGACAGGCTTGATACTCTTATTCATGATATTGTAAGCAATAGTGAAGATAAGAATGACATTATAATGTCCCCAGAGATTGAAAAGGCTATGATGGAACTTAGAAAATATATGTTTGATAACGTATATTTAAATGAAAAGGCAAAGGGACAAGAAGAACAGGCCACACATTTAGTACAAATGTTATATGAGTACTATATGAAGCATCTAGAATTATTACCAGAAGAATATTTACTAGGAGTAAAGAAAAGAGATGAACCAACTAGCCAAGCAGTTGTTGATTACATAGCTGGAATGACAGATAGATTTGCAGTGGCCAAGTTCAAAGAATTGATGATACCAGATGCTTGGACAGTGCTGTAGATGTGCATAATAAGTTAATGAAGGGAGTGATGCACTATGTTTTACCCAGAAGAATTAATTGAAGAAATTAGAGCAAGTAATGACATCATTAGTGTTATTGGCTCCTACATAAGATTACAGAAAAAAGGCAGTAATCATATGGGCCTATGCCCTTTTCATAATGAGAAGACTCCGTCTTTTTCTGTAAGTCAGCAAAAGCAGATGTACCATTGTTTTGGATGTGGTGTTGGAGGCAATGTATATACTTTTATTATGGAATATGAGAACTATGGTTTTGTCGAAGCCGTAAAACACCTTGCACAAAATGCAGGAATTGACCTTCCTGAGGGGGAATATTCTGGAGAAGCAAGAAAAAGAGCTGATATAAGAAATAGGATTTTGGAGATTAATAAGGAAGCAGCTAAATATTATTATTATCAATTGAATTCAGAACATGGACAAGTAGCCCATGACTATCTTAGAAACCGGGGTTTAAGTGACCAGATTATAAAGGAATTCGGTCTTGGTTATGCTAGTGGTTACAGGGATGACTTATATCTATATTTAAAAAAACAAGGCTATGAAGATAAATATTTAAGCCAATCAGGCTTGTTTTCCTATAATGAGAGCCGTGGAGCCTATGATAAATTTTGGAAGCGAATTATGTTTCCTATTATGGATACTAATAATAGGGTTATAGGATTTGGTGGACGGGTTATGGATGGTGGGGAGAATACAGCTAAATATTTAAATTCTCCTGAAACTAGAATATTTAACAAGAGCAAGAGCTTATATGCAATTAACTTTGCCCGTAGGTCCAGAAAGGAAAGCATAATAATTTGTGAGGGATATACGGATACCATGGCCCTTCACCAGGCAGGTTTTACCAATGCGGTAGCTTCCCTAGGAACAGCATTTACACCTGGACATGCTAACCTTCTTAAGAGATACACCAAAGAGGTTTTAATTAATTTTGATAGTGATGAGGCTGGCACTAAAGCTACTTTAACAGCTATTCCAATATTAAAAGATGCAGGAATATCTGTAAAGATAATTGATATGCATCCTCACAAGGATCCAGATGACTTTATCAATGCTCTTGGAGCAGAGGAGTTTCAAAAAAGAATTGATAATGCCAGGTCTAGTTTCTTTTTTGAAATAGATATGCTACAGAAGGATTATAATTTAAGTGATCCTGAAGAAAAAACTAGGTTTTTTGACGAAATTGCTATAAAACTTTTAAGTTTTTCTGAAGAATTAGAGAGAAATTTCTACATGGAGGCTCTTGCCAAAGAATATATGATTGATATAAAATTGCTTAGTAAACTAGTTAACAAATTAGGCTATCAAACTGTGATAGGGGCTAGTAAATCCACAAGAAGTGATAGAAACACACAGAGAAGGAAGAAAAAGGTAGAAAGTGGTATTACAAAGTCACAACAATTGTTATTAACATGGTTAATTGAGAAACCACAGGTTTACGACAAAGTAAAAGATTTTATTATTCCAGGAGACTTTACAGAAGGAATATATAATGAGGTTGCAGAAATTGTGTTTAATTTATTAGAGCAAAACAAACCTGTAATACCTGCTAAGATAATTAACTATTTTCAAAGTATTGAAGAACAAACAGAGGTTGCGGCACTTTTTTCTGCAGAAACCCACGGGGACATGACCCAGAAGGGTTGGGAAAAGGCACTGTCAGACACCATTTTTCGTATAAAGGAAAATAGTTTAGATAAACAGAGTTTAAAGGCTATTGAAGCTAATGACACTGGATTATTGCAAAATATCATAATTCAGAAATCAAACCTAAAAAACAGCCTTACTAAGTTCACAAGCTAATAAGGGTTCTTATGGTCAACATTACAGAATTTGCATATTTCATTGAATGATGGTTAGAATATAAAATGAAATTATGAAGGAAGGAATATCTATGGACAAGGGTATTGAAAAATTCAAAGAGAGACTTAAGGAGATTCTTATCTTTGCAGAAAAAAAGAAGAATGTTTTAGAGTATCAAGAAGTAAACGATTTTTTTGCAGACATGGAACTGAGTCCAAGTAGAATAGAAAAGATCTATGATTACCTAGAAAATCATAATGTGGATGTTCTTCGTAAAGCTGAAGATATGGAAGAAGATGAAGAAACTCCTAAAGTTGAAGATGAGGAGGATGTGGATATGCAAGCAATAGATTTATCCATCCCAGTGGGCGTCAATGTTGAGGATCCTGTTAAGATGTATCTGAAAGAAATTGGCAAGGTACCTTTATTAACTGCTGAGCAAGAGGTGGAGCTGGGTAAACGTATAGAGCAGGGTGATGAATTTGCCAAAAGGCATCTTGCTGAGTCTAACCTGAGATTAGTTGTTAGTATAGCAAAGAGGTATGTAGGAAGAGGTATGCTTTTTTTAGATTTGATTCAAGAAGGGAATTTGGGGCTAATTAAAGCAGTAGAAAAATACGATTATCGTAAAGGTTTTAAATTCAGCACCTATGCAACTTGGTGGATTAGGCAGGCAATTACAAGATCTATTGCAGACCAGGCAAGAACTATTCGTATACCTGTTCATATGGTAGAAACAATTAACAAGCTTATTCGCGTACAAAGGCAGTTGCTTCATGAACTAGGAAGAGAGCCATCTCCAGAGGAAGTATCAGAAGTTATGGATATACCAGTGGCCAGGGTTATTGAGATCCAGAAGATTTCTCAAGAACCAATTTCCTTAGAAACACCTATTGGGGAGGAAGAAGACAGTCATTTAGGGGATTTTATTCAAGATTACAATGCGCCTATACCATCAGATGCTGCAGCATTTACCTTATTATCTGAGCAACTGGTTGAGGTTCTAGGAACCCTAACAGAAAGAGAAGAAAGAGTACTAAGGCTTCGTTTTGGACTAGAAGATGGTAGAAGCCGTACCTTAGAAGAAGTAGGTAAGGAGTTTGATGTTACCAGAGAAAGAATTCGTCAGATAGAAGCAAAGGCCCTTAGAAAGCTTAGGCATCCAAGTCGAAGCAGGAAACTAAAAGACTACCTAGAATAAAATCAAATAAAATGCCAATAAAACCTAAAAAGTTTTGTGATAAAAAGCCGTCGTTAATTAAGTGATGGCTTTTATTTCTTATTATGGATATAGTACACTTATTATGATATGATATTTTACAAGACACAGTTATTCATAAAATATTGCAATGAGGTGGACTATGGAGATATCAAGGCGATTAAAGGAGATAGGGAATCTAGTTATTCCAGGAAGCCGGGTTGCTGATGTTGGGTGTGACCATGCTTATATATCTCTTTATTTAATTGAGAATAACATATCTAGCCATATTATTGCTATGGACATTAATCAGGGACCTATAGATCGGGCTAGGATCAATGTAGAAGCTTATGGTTATAAAGATAAAATTCAAGTAAGGCAATCAGATGGAATAAAGGAGTTAAAAGCAGGAGAAGTAGATAGCTTGTTAATAGCAGGAATGGGTGGTAACTTAATTCTTAAAATCCTGTCTGATAGTATGGATATGGTAAAGACCCATATAAAAAGTCTGGTTTTACAGCCGCAATCTGACATAAACTTAGTTAGAAGACAATTAAAAGATTTTGGATTTTTAATCACCCAGGAGAATATGATAAAAGAAGATGGTAAGTATTATGTTATGATGAGGGCAGAGAGGGAATCAATAATCCAGGATAAAAAAGCATATGAATTAACTAGGGAAGAACATAATCATTTTGGTAGACTTTTGCTGAAAAGACAAGATAATATATTGTATGACTTTTTAATTAAGGAAAGAAAGCAATTAGATAAAATCAATAATAAACTAATTGCAGCAGCAACAGAGAATACATTAACCAGGCAAGAAGAAATCTTGTCAATGATTAAGCTTGTAGATAGAAGTCTTAAATATTTTCATGAAGGAGAGAAGGTATTATGAAAGATACTGTAAATGTTAAAATCAATGGAGATATAAAGAAATATCCAGTGGGAACATCATTATTAGAAATAAGTAAAGAACATCAGAAGTCATATGATGCAGACATTATGCTTGCCTTAATTGATGGAAAGCTTCAAGAATTATTTAAAACAGTAGAAAAAGATTGCACAGTAAGTTTTGAAACTACTTCAGACAGTACAGGGCGAAAAACATATATCCGTGGGATGATCCTACTTATGTTAAAGTCATTTTACCGTGTCTTAGGAAAAGATAATATTAGAAAGATTACTGTGGAATATAGTATATCTAACGGATTATATTGTGATTACGATGGAGAAATTCCTCTTGACCATAAAAAAATTGAAGAAGTTAAAGCGTGTATGAAAGAACTAGTTAATGAAGATGTGCCAATTCTAAAAAAGAGTATTGGGACTGATGAAGCAATTGAATTATTTGCTTCCTATAAGATGTATGATAAGGAAAGATTATTCCGTTATAGAAGAGTGTCTAAGACAAACATATATAATCTAGAAGGTTACGAAGACTATTACTATGGATATATGCCTCCTAGCACTGGTAAGTTAAAATATTTTGACCTTATCTTATATGAAGATGGATTTCTACTACTATTACCTAGTATAGATGACCCTTGCAAGGTGAAGCCTTTTGTTCCCCAGAAAAAGTTATACCATACCCTAAGGGAAACAGACCAATGGGCTAAGATGATGGAGATTGAGAATGTAGGTGCCCTAAATGATATAATTGCTAAAGGGGACTTTAATGATTTGGTTCTTGTGCAGGAAGCATTGCAAGATAAGAAAATAGCTAACATTGCCCAGGGCATTAAAGATGCAGGAGATAAGAAGTTTATAATGATTGCAGGTCCCTCATCTTCTGGAAAAACAACATTTTCCCACCGATTATCTATACAACTAAGGGCTCAAGGTTTGAAACCACATCCAATAGCAGTGGATAATTACTTTGTAGAAAGGGACAATACACCTTTAGATGAAGATGGAAACAAGGATTTTGAAAGCCTTCGGGCAATTGAACTAGAACTATTTAATAAGGATATGACTGATCTTCTTAATGGAAAGACAGTTGAATTGCCCCGATATAACTTTGCAAGTGGAAAAAGGGAATACAAGGGGGATTATATAACTTTAGGTCCAGAAGACATTCTTGTAATAGAAGGAATTCACGCTCTTAATGATGAATTAAGCTATAGCTTGCCAAGAGATAGCAAATATAAGATATATATTAGTGCTTTAACACAGTTAAATATAGATGAACATAATAGGATTCCCACAACAGATGGAAGGCTTCTTCGCAGAATAGTTCGAGATGCAAGGACAAGGGGCACTACGGCTACAGAGACTATAGCTATGTGGCCTTCAGTAAGGAAAGGGGAGCAAAAAAACATATTCCCATTCCAAGAAGATGCAGATGTTATGTTTAATTCCGCACTTATCTATGAATTGGCAGTTATTAAACAATATGCAGAAGCACTTTTATTTGGGATAGATCGTAATAGTAAAGAATTTGTTGAAGCAAAGCGTTTGCTTAAGTTCTTAGATTATTTTGTAGGTGCACCTAGTGAAGTTGTACCAACTAACTCTATATTAAAAGAATTTATTGGTGGAAGTACTTTCCACGATTAAATAAAAATACAAAAGGAGAAAAACATGAATTGGACAATAGAAGAAAAAGAGGCATTTGAGGTATTTGGTGTTGAAGGTATTTTTGGCAATGACGAAACAAGTAAGATTCCAGGATTTTGGGCAGAGTGTCATAAGAATGGTGAATATGAAAGGCTGTTTCAGGCTGCAGGTGGAGTGAATGTTACCCCGGGCCCTTGTCTTGTTAACGCTGCATGTGGCCATTCCAAGCCAGGGGAGGATTCTTTCCCTTATATGATTTTTGCCTTTGTAAAAGAAGGATGCAAAACAGATGGATTTAAGGTTGCCCAAATACCCAAAAGAACTTGGGCCATATTTCGCAGTAAGGAAACGGACACTGTTGGCTTGCAGATATCCCAGCTTTTTAACAACGCCTATAGTGAATGGCTGCCATCATCAGGCTATGATAAAGCCAGTGGGCCGGATATTGAGATATATGGTGTAGGGGAAAGTGGAAAATCTTATGAGGAAGTTTGGATTCCGGTTATAAAAAAGAATATGTAATATTATATAATTAGTTAAACAAATAAAAAGCTCTCTATCAAGAGAGCTTTTTTAAATGTGTGAGTGGCGCGATAAGCCGAGTTCTGTCGTGGATGATCATCTGTCTTGACTGCATGTTACCATACAGCTCTAGCCACCACTTTAGTAGTGACTATGCAACCAACCCAAAAGCACGGCGGGCAACCGTATAGCTTTTTGTTCGGTCTTACTTCGAGCGGGGTTTACATCTGCCCCTTCTGTTACCAGAAAGGCGGTGGTCTCTTAAACCACCATTTCACCCTTACCAATATTGGCGGTATATTTCTGTTGCACTAGCCTTGGAGTCGCCTCCACCGGACGTTATCCGGCGCTCTGCCCTGTGAAGCCCGGACTTTCCTCACCTTTAATAAGGCGCGATCATCTACGCTACTCACAGGATTATCTTATCACATATTACTGTAAATGTAAATGGATAATCATGTAACATCCTTATGTAATTCCTTTGCATAAGCTAAAACTTTTTTTGAAATTCTAAGTCTATTATATATAGAAGCGTAATTAATCTCATCTATATCTTCAATATAATTACGGGGGAAATCTTTTTTAAATCCACTCTTTTGTAAAAAGTCAGCAGCTTTATTATAAGCAATGGCAGCATGACTTTCTTTAGTGTATCTTCCTATAATATAATATCCATTAATATTTATCTTAGCTTCATATAATGTCTCACCATTCTTGTAAAACCTACTAACCCCATGAAAAGGGTTGATTACTTCTATATTATTATATCTATAATCTCTATTATTACCATTCACAAAAATATAGTCCACACCAGGGACTGCAAAGTTCTTAATGCCATATCGAGAAAGAATATTTATCTGCATACCATAATCTGCTACAAAAAGATAAGAACCTCTTTTTGAGATTTTATGGTGGGCATAATAAAACAAATCATCAACGTCAAATTTTAAGACCAAATTCTGATCTATATAATATAGAAAGAAGTGCTTCTTCAAATAGATGGGATTCCTAAAGTAAATCTTATTATCTTTGTAATTAATAAGCACAACCCATTTATGAAAGGAAAGAATACAATTCTCAGGATACCCTTCTATTGCGTAATTATCCTGCTTAGACAGTATACTGCCTGCAAGTTTATAGGCAAGGTGTGCATCTTCTTCATTATCATAACTTCCAAGGCTAATGTGTTTACCCTTATGGGTAATTGAAGAGCGATAGTAGGGCTCCCCATTCTTCCTATAAGCCAAATAAACCCCTGGTAACATAATATCCACCTCCTAAAGTAACTATATCAAAAATAGTTAGGACCTGCAATCTGTGATTATGATAACAATATATTACATAAAATAGTAATTAAACATCCTAAAATAGTAAAAAAATCATTCTATGTATGTAGAAAGTGAATAAAACGAAATGTTTCTGGGAAAAGTTTTAATGAAATGTTAACAAATTGTTAAATAAGTTTTAGGAATTATTAATATAAAACACACAACTACTGTCCGAATACTTGTATGTATATACCACTAATGATAAAATATGGAAGTCTAAAACCATGCGTAAGTAACAAAAAAATGATTTTCTTATTGACACAAAAAAAAACCATGCGTATAATGCTTGATAACATTAACACAAAAACCAATAAATGGTAAAAATCTCTTTAAATGAAAGGAAACATATATGTTAAATATAAAAAAGTTTCTTCAAAAAAGGAAAGTGTATAAGAGTAAGAGCCAAGGTATGCATATGGTAGTAATAGCTTATGTCTTATCTTTTATACTTTTAGCCTTTGGATCTGATTCATTGTATAATATAAAATCAGGTGCAAAAGAAACATCAATTGAAAGACAAGAAGAAACCCATATACAAGATAAGAAAGTTGCATCCAATGAGACTGCAAACAATGTAGCTACAAGTAATATGTCTATAAAGACATCAAGTAGCTTGCCTACAAAGGCTGTAAGTGTTTTATCTGTAAAGGCTACAATTAGTAAAGAGGAAGAAAATCTAGATGATACCAAGTGGTTTATGGGACAAGCCATGAATGATGATGAGTATAATGAGATGTTATCTGAGATAGAGGCTATGGAGATAATAGCAGAGCCAGAACCAGAAATAGAAATAGCTAGTTTTTCCATTGAGGATAATGGATTGTCATTTACAGAAGAAGAAATAATAATGCTGGAAAGAATTGTAGAGGCAGAAGCAACTGGAGAAGATATGAAGGGTAAGATATTAATTATCAATGTAGTCATGAACAGAATAAATAATCAGAAGTTTCCTGATACCGTTGAAGAAGTAATCTTTCAAAAGGTTAGTGGCAAGTATCAGTTTTCACCTGTATCTGATAAGAGATACTGGAATGTAAAAGTTACTGAAGAGTCAAAAGAAGCAGTGCAAAGAGCTTTGGACGGTGAAGATTATTCTGAAGGGGCCTTGTTCTTTATGGCAAGGAAAAGAGCCAATAAGAATAATGTAAAATGGTTTGATCAAAAGCTAAAGAGTCTCTTTACCCATGGTGGTCATGAGTTTTTCACCCATAAGGCTTAGGCAAGCTTTAAATCATGAAAAAGGGTCTTTATAGTTGTATACAATAATTAAATCTGATATAATCGCCATAATTATTAAATTTAAATAAAGGGGAAAGATCCTATGAATCTAATGTACCATAGTACAAGAAATAACCATGAGAAAGTAACTGCTTCCCAGGCAGTCCTACAAGGATTATCGCCTGATGGTGGATTATATGTACCAGAAGCCTTACCTAAGTTAGACAAGAGTCTGGAAGAACTGTCCCATATGGATTACCAGACAATTGCTTATGAAGTAATGAAGCTTTTTATGACTGATTATACTGAAGAAGAGCTAAAGGATTGTATTGACAAAGCATATGATAGCAAGTTTGACAGCCCAGATATAGCACCAATTAAAAAGGTTGGAGATAGCTATTATCTTGAGCTGTTCCACGGTGCAACCATAGCATTTAAGGATATGGCATTGTCCATACTTCCTCACCTGCTAACCAAGGCTGCAAAGAAAAACAATATTAAAGAAGAAATAGTAATATTAACTGCCACTTCAGGAGACACAGGTAAAGCAGCAATGGCAGGCTTTGCGGATGTTGATGGAACTAAAATTATCGTATTCTATCCTAAGAATGGTGTAAGTTCAATCCAGGAAAAGCAGATGGTAACTCAGAAAGGCGATAACACTACTGTTATTGGTATAACTGGTAATTTTGATGATGCCCAAACAGCTGTTAAGGCAATGTTTAATGACAAGGCTCTTGCAGATAGGATGAAGAAGTCTGGTTATCGCTTCTCTTCTGCTAACTCAATTAATATAGGTAGACTGGTTCCCCAGATTGTATATTATGTATATTCATATGCTCATCTATATAAGAAGAAAGAGATTAGTCCAGGTGAGAAAATCAATCTAGTGGTACCTACTGGTAACTTTGGAAACATTCTTGCTGCATACTATGCAAAGCAAATGGGATTACCTATAGGCAAATTGATTTGTGCTTCTAATGAGAATAAAGTCTTGTATGATTTCTTCTCAACAGGAACATATGATAAGAATAGAGACTTCTTCCTGACCACATCACCTTCTATGGATATATTAGTGTCCAGTAACCTTGAAAGGTTGATCTATCATATCTCAGGACAAGATACTAAGAAGACAACAGACTTAATGGAGTCTTTACAGACAAAAGGAAGTTATGAGATTACGGAAGCTATGAAAGAGAATCTTAAAGATTTTGTGGGAGGTTGGACATCTATAGAAGATACTAAAGATGTAATTCATAAGATTTTTACTGAACATGATTATATTATTGATACCCATACAGGTGTAGCTGCTAAAGTATATCAAGAGTATCTTGAAGAGACAAAGGATAAAACTAAGACTCTTATTGTGTCAACAGCAAGCCCTTATAAGTTTGCTGAACATGTATTAGAGGCAATTCTTCCTTCTTCAGATGAAAAACCCTCTATTACTTCTAGTGATTATGAACAGGTGAAACTGTTAAATGAGTTAACAAATGTAGATATACCTAATGCTATAAAGGAAATAAAAGATGCTCCAGTATTACATGACAGGGTATGTGAAACTGCTGAAATGCAGACAGTTGTTGAAGATTTACTCAAAACAAGTTAAATAAACCAAATGTGACAAAGGCTTGACATAAGTTTGACACATGGAAAATGCATTATGTACTTATAGTCAATGCGACAGGAGTTATCCAATGAATGTTTTTACAGATGAAGTCACATCCTATCAAAAATCTGTTAGGAAGCAAACTTTGGATAAGGAATGTTATGAATCAAGGTAAGGGGCTTGTCCCTAGTGCTTTGTGACTAAGCATAATCAGCCAACATAGATTGAGAAAAAAGAAGGTATAAAAGATTCAATAAATTATTTATTAATTATGAATAAAAGACTTGACCTTTTTTTCCTTTATTGTTATAATCATCTTGTTGTTGGAATGATTATATCCATGTGTTTATCCATAATTATGACAAGGGTTTTATTGCTTGTTAAAAGAGGGGTTAAATGCATAGTATAATACAAAACCATATATTTTAAGGAGGAAGTAAGAATATGAAGAAGAGATTCTTTCAGAAGTTGTCTTTCGTTCTTGCATTAGCAATGGTATTATCCGTTGTTTCTCCTGCCTCAAGCGCTTTAGCTAGCAAAGGTCCTAGTTTAAACAGCGTTAAGAAATATTTACATTTAGGCAGAGAAGAGCAAGGTACAAACGAGTTCAACTTCAACATTAAAAACAAAAAGTCCGGTTGGAAGTATAACTGGGAATCCGCAAACGAAAAAGTTGCTACCGTTAATGTAAGAAACGGTGTAACAGTTGCAACAGGTGTAGGTAAAACAGAAGTTTCCGTTTATATCACTAACAAAGACGGAAAAGAAGTTACTACATTAACAGCAGAAGTTATCGTAAGAGATAACATTGAAGAAGTTACAATCAATAATCCTATTGAGACATTAGCAGTAGGTGAGAAAC
>CAZPWO010000006.1:0-1584 GCA_964590525.1 uncultured Herbinix sp.
AAAGACAGCTGCAAAACTTGTACTAGAGTTAAAGGATAAGTTTGATTTGGAAGAAGCATTTGAACAGAAGTTAATCAACAATCAAAGAGGTGATAAACTTGCTTCTAATCAATATAGTAAAAGGCAAGAAGCGGTTGAAGCTTTAACGGTTCTTGGTTACTCTGGATCTGATGCTTTAAGGGTGGTTAATCAAGTAGAGATTACTGATGATATGACTGCAGAGGACATATTAAAGCTATGTTTGAAGAAATTATAAAAGGATGAACATTAAAATGATAATAGTTTGGAGATAGATATGAAAAATCGTGTGATTACAACAGAGATATTAGAAGAAGATAGAAAGATAGAGAACTCCTTGCGTCCACAAAAGTTTGAAGAATATATAGGACAAGTAAAGGTTAAGGAGAATCTGAAAGTTTATATAGAGGCGGCAAAGCAGCGAGAAGAATCCTTAGACCATGTGCTTTTATTTGGACCACCAGGGCTAGGTAAGACTACACTTGCAGGGATAATTGCCAATGAGATGGGGGTTAATATAAAGATTACCTCAGGACCTGTTATTGAGAAACCAGGTGAAATGGCTGCTATACTTAATAATCTTCAAGAAGGGGACCTTCTCTTTATTGATGAGATACACAGGCTGAACAGGCAAGTAGAGGAACTTCTATATCCTGCAATGGAGGACTTTGTTATAGACATTGTCATAGGTAAAGGGGCTTCTGCTAAGTCCATAAGGCTTGACCTTCCTAGGTTCACCTTAGTAGGTGCAACAACTAGGGCAGGAATGCTTACCCCCCCTTTAAGGGATAGGTTCGGAGTAGTAGATAGGCTGGAATTCTATACAGTGGATGAGTTAAAGCAGATTATAATACGGTCTGCACAGGTGTTAGAAGTAGAGATAGATCAGGATGGAGCTGTGGAGTTAGCCCGCCGTTCTAGGGGAACACCAAGGCTGGCTAACCGTTTATTAAAAAGGGTTAGGGACTTTGCCCAGGTAAAATACCAAGGGAAGATAACTAAAGAAGTTGCAGATTTTGCCCTTGACCTACTGGATGTGGATAAGCAAGGACTTGATAATATTGACAGGGAAATTCTAATTACTATGATAGAAAACTTTAGCGGCGGGCCGGTGGGCATAGATTCTATTGCAACTACTATTGGTGAAGATTCCGAGACAGTAGAAGAAGTCTATGAACCTTATCTTGTACAAAATGGATTTATTTTAAGGACACCAAGGGGTAGGGTGGCATCTGACAAGGCTTATAAACACCTAGGGCTGGAAATGAAATAAAATTAACCTTTTAAAATTGTAAAATATATGTTATAATATTCAACATATTAAAGTTTTGTAATACAGGGGGGCACTACAAATGAATGAAAGAGAAATGTTATCAGCTATATCAGACATGCTAGATGAAAAGCTGAATTTTCAAATAGGATCTGTGAAAAAAGATATTCACGATATGAAAAATGTGCTAGAAGAAAACAATGCAAGATTATCAGTGTTAGAAGGTGGACTACAGGAAAACAATGCAAGATTATCAGTGTTAGAAGGTGGACTACAGGAAAACAATGCAAGATTAT
>CAZPWO010000006.1:1684-35693 GCA_964590525.1 uncultured Herbinix sp.
AATGCAAGATTATCAGTGTTAGAAGGTGGACTACAGGAAAACAATGCAAGATTATCAATGTTAGAAGGTGGACTACAGGAAACTAATGCAAAACTATCCATACTAGATGATAGAGTTTCAAGATTGAATAAAGATGTTAAGAAATTAAATGATGATGTTAAGAGAATAAATATAACATTAGAGAATGAAATCAGGCCTAATATAAAGATATTGGCAGAAAGTTATCTACCTGCTGCAACTCGGTATGAAAGATCGACCTTAGATACTGAGAACTTAAAGACAGATGTAGAGATGTTAAAGAAGGTTGTTGCTGAACACAGTGAAAAGCTAAAAAACATTTCATAAGAATTTATCTACAGCTTATATTAAACAAATCTTACACTTAACAATCTTAAACTTCTTATGTGCTGTATGCTTGAGGAATATGGCACATATTGAAGTGTAATGAATAAATTCTTAAACAAATCTAAAAATCAATATATAAAATCACATAAATTATAACAGGGAAATAAAAACATAATAAGAGGGAGAATTAATGTGGATAGTAAGAAAGTGATTATGACTTTAATATTAATTTTTTTAGCAATGACTTTTATAGGATGCAATAAAAAAGACAAAGCAGAAGAAGGAATAGGACATAATGACATAGATTACGACCAGCCTGCTACAGATGAAATACAGACTATATATTCTGATAAAGTTATTAGATGGGGAGTGCCGGATATTTACCGGATAAGTGATATTGCTTTATCAGAATTCAATAAAAGGCTTATAGATTTAGGATATGATTTTAACTTACAAATAGTTCAGATTGATTTTATTGACTATCATAATGACTTAAAGAGGTATGAAAATGAGACAGGCCCTCTAGATATAGCATTTTCTGGACTTGATTCTGAGGAGGAGAAAGGGAAAAACTTAGAATTGTTAACATCCGGTTACTATATACCATTAAATAGTTTTTTTGATACTAATCATGGAGAAGACCTGCTTAATCTATATGATGAGAAATTATGGGAATCAGTAAAAGTAGATGGAGATATTTTTATAATACCTAATGGTGCAGGAGAAGATAATGGCATTACATTTGCATTTAACAAAAGATTTGTTAATGAGGAAGATATAAAAGATTTTACAGGTGATTTATCCCAGCTGAAAGGGCATATGGATAAAGTACCTTTTGACAAAGATTTTTCTCACATTCTATATGATTTAATAGAACATGATCTTTTTCAGTTTGTGGCTTCTGACTACAGGGATGGCTTACTATTGCCATGGGACAAAAGTGGAGCAAATAATCCTTACCAATATCAAGAATTTCGAGATATATTAAAGATGTTTAGAGAATATTATAATTCTCAATATATAAATTATGACTTTTCTTTAATTAGCTTTAATCATAAAAGAGAAGATGTTGAAGAGTTTTTAGAAACAGGGAATTTCTTTGTTTACATTAGTGGAGATATAAAGCAATCAGAAATAAATGCTGATTTAATAATGTATGAAAAACCAGCTAATATATACAAAAGGTTAAACGGTGTAGGAATAAGGTCCGATTCTGAAAACAAAGAAGATGCATTTCAGCTTTTAGTACTTGCATATACAGATGAGGAACTAGCCAACCTGCTGGTATATGGAGCTGAGGGGATTGACTATAACTTGGAAGAAGGAAAAGCTTATACACTTGAAGGAGAAGTTTATGATGCATATATTAATCAATTAATATTAGGAATATATGAGATGACCTACCCAAATAAGGATGAAGAATTTGATATAAGTAGGCTAGTAGATAAGAAGAAATATTACCAAGATAAAGTAATGGAATCTCCTTATTTAGCATTTGCTTTTTATGACAAAAGCTATATAGGTATGATTTATGAGATAGAGCGTAAGATAGTAAATAGTCTTGATGTTTGGAAAAGTGAAGATATAGATGAGGAGTTCAATAAAGTAAATAAAGAGTTAGACCAGCTGGGTATCCAAGAATTAATTACTGCACTTAATGATGCTATAGACAAGTATCTTGAGTAGTTGCTATACTTTATGATTGTTGAAAAAACATAAGTTAGAATAATATGGAGATGAAATATGAATGAAAAAAACAAGACTATTATTTTACTAACGACTACAATAGTTATATGTACACTTGCAATACTGATGGTTTTCAATAAAAAAGGGAAAAACCTAAAAGGTGAAGCAAAGATGATTACCTATACTACTAGCTACTCTGATCTGGGAATTACTAGCATGAATGAAGAAGGGCTTTTGAATTTTAGCGATGCTTCCAGTGGAAAAACTGTAATTCTATGTGATAAGCCTAATTGCAAGCATAATGATTATAATTGTAATGGGAAAATAGATGGATTAGGAGAACTAGCGGTTATATATAATGACATGCTTTTTTTTACTGAAGTTGAGGAAGGTAATCACATATTATACAGGGCTAACCCTAATGGAGGGAATAAAAAAGCACTTGTTAACCTGGGGAGACTTCAGGATAACAGCTCTGCCATTATCTATGATAATTATATAATTATGGGATACCGCAAACAATATATTTATGAAGAATATTCACCTGTGGAGGCAGGTATGTTGGATCAACCTATTGTAGGTCTAGCAATAATAAATCTTAAAAATAATAATGTGACATATTTGCCAGAGAAGGTTGCTTATGATTCTAATATCAGAAAATTACATATATATAATAATAAAATATACTATTCTTATGAATACCTAGGTGTGAAAATTGACTTTATGGATTTTGATAATCTTGATTTTGACTATATTTATGAAAATAGTTATTTTGAAATATATTCTTATGATATGAAGACAGGTGTTGAATCTTTATTATATAAAGAGCAAGGTAAGACAGTAGAAGAGTTTAGTGGTGAGTATGCTTTTATAAGTGAAAAATTATCTGACTCTTATGACTCTTACTGTATATATTCTTACAATCTCTTAACTGAGGAAAAAGAGAAGATTATAGATGAATGTAGATATCCATATTGTTATGGAGATGGGGAAAGAATAATATATCATGGTTTGGCTCCTAATGGTGTAGAAGTTAAAGACAAGACTATTAATCATTTTTATTATTATGATATGGCTTCTAAGGAGTCCTTTTATATAGGTGAATGCAATCAAGAAGAAGTGTCTGCAATAGTTGCCATATTTGAAGAGTATATTTATATAACATATGGCCCTGAATTTGAAGAGGTTAATACAGCTAGCATTCACAAATCTGATTTTTACAAAGGGGACTTTGATAAAAAGACTCAATTGCATATATATTGAAAGGAAAGATAACTTGTATATCCCTTTAACCTAAGTTATAATAATACTAGTAAAAATATTATAAATGCTTGTTTAATTTGAATTAGGGGGCAAGTAAATGGATAAATACAATGATGTTGAGGTCTACATTAATAATAAGCTATACACCATAAGTGGTTATGAAAGCGAGGAGTACATACAGAAAGTCGCTTCCTACATTAACAATAAATATAATGAATATAAAAACAAAGATGATTATCGATTTATGGACTCTGATTTAAAGAATATATTAATTCAAATTAATATAGCAGATGATTATCATAAGGCTAAAGAGAAAATAGCTGAGAGTGATAAAGACAGTGAACAAAAAAGTAATGAGATATTTGATTTAAAGCATGAACTAATTTCAATTCAGACAAGGCTTAATTCTTCACAGAAAGAAGTAGAGGCTTTAAAAAGGGAAGTCAATGAAGGCCAAAAAGAGATAGTACGTCTAGAGACGGAACTAAGAGACAGAAAGAATATATAGAAAGAATATATAATATGTGATAATGTTAGGCTGTCCATAAGCAGTAACAGATTGTAGTGTCAGATTCCGGCATTGCAAGAGCATTAGGGCAGCTTTTTTGTTGTTAATAATAGATTAGGAAGGTTTAATATATGAGTAAAATTAAAGACATAAAAATAGAAATTTTGGCACCAGCAGCTTCTTATGAAGGTATGAAAGCGGCTATGAATGCTGGCTGCGATGCAGTATATATTGGTGGAAAAAGCTTTGGAGCTAGGGCATTTGCCAAGAATCCAGATGATGAAACTATGTTAAGAGCTATTGATGAGGCTCATATTAGAGATAAGAATCTTTATCTTACTGTTAATACATTAGTGAAAGAAGAAGAACTAATGGATGACCTATATAATTACTTGGAGAAGTTTTATCTTCAAGGTCTAGATGCTGTAATAGTGCAGGATATAGGGGTGATGAACTTTATTCATAAACATTTCCCCAAGCTTCCCATACATGCTAGTACTCAGACAACTATAACTATGGCAGAGGGAGCCAACCTCTTAAAAGAACTAGGAGTAACAAGGCTTGTTACCCCTAGAGAGCTTTCCTTTGATGAGATAAGAAACATTAGGGAGAAGTCAGATATAGAGATTGAAACTTTTGTCCACGGGGCCTTATGCTATTCTTATTCCGGTCAATGTTTAATCAGTAGTATGTTAGGTGGCAGAAGTGGCAACCGGGGAAGGTGTGCCCAGCCTTGTAGGATGCCATATGCCTTTTATTCAGGAGATAGTAAGGTATCATCAGATCAAGAAAAGTATCTATTAAGTCCAAAGGATATTAACAACTTATCCCTAATACCAGAACTTATTGAAGCAGGAGTTAATTCATTTAAGATTGAAGGTAGGATGAAAAGGCCTGAATATGCAGCCCTTGTATCAAGTGTTTATAGGAAGTATGTAGATTATTATCTAGAACATGGAACAATCCAATACAAAGAAAAGGTTCATAGTAAAGAATATAAGCAAGATATGTTAGACTTAAAAGATATCTATAACCGTGGTGGCTTTTCTCAAGGTTATGGAAAGACCTATCATGGTAAGGATATGATGTCTATGGACCGTCCTAATCATAAGGGTGTATATATAGGAGAAGTTACATCTAAAGATAAAAGGCAATTAGAAATAAGCTTTAAAGAAGATGTCAATGCTCAAGATGTTATAGATATTAGGAGTAAGGATGGGGAATCGGTTTATGAATTCACCTTAAAAGACCCTAATGTCAAAGGTGAAAGCCTATGGGCTAATGCAGGCAAAAAACTTGTTGACATTAAGATAGGACAGGGAGTATATAGGACAAGGAATAATAATCTTCTTGATAGAATAGCTACAGACTATATAGAGAATGATAGTAAACAAGCTATTGGGGCCCAGTTAACTGCTAAAATTGGCAAAAGACTTGAACTTACTCTAAGATATAAGGATATCACAGCAAGCATCTACCAGGGGGAAGTTCAAGAGGCTAAAAACCGCCCTATAACAAAAGATAATATAGAAAAGCAGATAGGTAAAATGGGTGACACCCCTTATTATCTTGATACATTTGAAGTGGATATGGATGAGAATATCTTTGTCCCTCTTACTTGGCTTAATGAACTTAGGCGAGATGCAGTGGAATTAATTCAAAAAGCAGTAATAGGAAGATACACCAGGACAAGGAAGGACTTGCTAGACCCAAAAGAAAGGCAAGAGAAAAGCTTAACTCATAACCCTGATACCCTTGATAGCTCTCCTAATAATCCAAGCACAGGAATAACTGTATCCATACAGACGGAGGAACAATTTTATGCAGTCTTAGATATAGATGAGCTAACTGCAATTCATGGCCAGTATGACAGACTAGCTTTAGGGCAATTAATAGACATGGCTAAGAAGGCAGCAGCAGCTAATAAGAAGTTTTATATCTCCTTGCCACAGATTAGTCGGCTTTCCCTTTATAAGAAGATGGACAAGGAGTTACATTCTCTTATAGAAGAAAATCTAATAACAGGTTTTGTGGTAAAGAATCTAGAAGAAGTAGCCTTATTACAGCCGTATATAGATAGTAGATTAGAGATTATAAGTAATTATAGCTTTTATTTATTTAATAGTGAAGCCAGGAAGTTTTATAAAAAACTAGGATTAAATCATTACACAGCATCTCTAGAATTAAACTATCAGGAACTGAAGAAACTTGGGGTGGAAGATTGTGATATTGTAGTATATGGTCACTTGCCTCTTATGGTATCTGCTCAATGTTTATATGAAAATACAGACAAATGTAAGCCTTGCCAAGAAGAAGATAATAGAACAGATTATCTACTTGATAGACTAGGAGAAAGATTTTACGTGCAAACTAACTGTAGGGAATGTTATAATACAATATTAAATGGACAGAGTCTTTCTTTGCTTAACCACTTAGATGAAATTCGTTCATTGAATCCAAGAAATATTAGGTTGGATTTTACTATTGAGACTAAAGAAGAGGTTCGGGCTGTAACTAAAAGCTTTGTTAGGGCATATTATGGGGATGGTAATATTGAGACATATAATCCCCAGAATTACACTACGGGTCATTTTAAACGTGGAGTAGAATAAAAGTAGAGTAGAATATATTATTAAGAAAGAATGGTAGGTGGTAAAATGCATCTAGTGGTTGAATTGACACAATATCTTATGGTACTGCTAATAGGAATCTATACTTTCAAAAGTTTTTCCCTTGCCCGCCATGGGAATAAGGCAAAGCAAAGTGGGTCCTATATATTGCTGACTTTTATTACAGCCACTCTTCATTTTGTGGGCTACCTAACCTTATATATACAAACATATAATGATAAACTTATTATGCTTTATCTAGGGCAAGTTATATTGTTTGTTTTGGTAAATGCCTTGTATAGGACTTTTTATCCTAAGAAGTCTAGGGTGCTCCATAGTAATATGCTTATCTTGTTAACTATAGGTTTTATAGTTTTAGCAAGGCTTAATTTTGACAGGGCAGTAAAGCA
Organism: uncultured Herbinix sp.; assembly: GCA_964590525.1. Taxonomy (GTDB): domain Bacteria; phylum Bacillota; class Clostridia; order Lachnospirales; family Lachnospiraceae; genus Mobilitalea. Next base: position 8,506 of record CAZPWO010000006.1, read on the forward strand.
GTTTCTAATTGTAGGGATTGCATTTGCCTTATGTCTGGTGGTTCCTGTTATAGTTAAAAAGCTAGACTTTCTTAAGAAGTTTGGATGGCTTTATGGGATAATATCTATCTTATTATTGATTGTTGTTTTATTTGCAGGAACAGAACGATATGGGGCGACAAATTGGCTAGAGATAAAAGGTTTTATTTTTCAACCATCGGAGATTGTTAAGCTCTTATTTATCTTCTTTGTTGCTGCAATGTTTCAAGAAAAAACCAACTTCAGAAGGGTTGTTAGCGTATCTATTATGGCAGCAGCCATTGTCCTAATCTTAGTAGTGCAAAAAGATTTAGGTGGCGCTTTGATATTTTTTGTAACTTATGTATTTATGCTTTTTATTGCAAGCTCCAAGCCTATATACCTTTTAGCTGGTTTAGGTGCAGGAAGTGTGGCAGCAACTATTGCTTATAAGTTGTTTGGTCATGTACGGGTTCGGGTTATGGCATGGCAGAATCCTTCAAGATATATTAACGATGAGGGCTATCAGATGTCCCAATCACTTTTTGCCATTGGAACAGGTGGCTGGCTTGGAATGGGACTTAATAGAGGGCTTCCAACTAGTATTCCAGTGGTTGAAAGTGATTTTGTGTTTTCGGCTATTTCAGAAGAATTTGGGGCACTTTTCTCCATATGTCTTATTATGATTTATATAAATATTTTTCTTACTATGATAAATATATCCTTAATGATGGAGGAAATGTTTTATAGATTATTTTGTTCAGGAGCAGCAGTAATGTTTGCTTTTCAGGTGTTTTTATCTATTGGAGGAGTGACTAAGTTTATTCCTTCAACTGGTGTAACTCTTCCACTTGTAAGCCATGGTGGCAGTTCCATATTTGCAACAATAGTAATGTTTATGATATTTCAAGGGATTTATATGAGGGCTAGAGGGGAAAAACCCAAGGAAGATGGGGGTAAATCTTAGTAGTTAGGAAGTGGACAAAGATGTTTAGAAAAAAAGATAAAAACAGTAACAGTACTAAGAAAAACAATAATAAAGATATTGACAGGAAAAAACCAATTTATCATGTAACATATATATTTATTGGTTTATTTGTTCTCCTTACAGGTTATTATATGTATTTTTTAATATTTAAAAGCAATGAATTTATTAATAATACTTATAATCAGCGACATGGAGTTCTTGCGGAAAGGGTAACTAGAGGGAGTATCTTAGCCTCAGACAGAAGCCCCTTGGCAAAAACCCTAACCAATGAATTTGGTAATGAAAAAAGAATATATCCATATGATGATTTGTTTGTTCATCTAGTGGGTAGGACCCAGGAAGGAAGATCTGGCTTAGAGGAGACAGAGAACATTCGTCTACTAACATCGGACATTAACCCCCTTGAACAAATGTATAATGAGCTGATTGGACTAAAAAACCCAGGTAATAATCTGCTGACGACCCTAGATGTTCAGCTACAAAAGGTGGCATATGATGCCTTAGGAGACAATAGGGGGGCCGTAGTTGTAATGGAGCCATCCACAGGTAAAGTATTGGCCATGGTATCAAAACCGGCTTACAATCCCAATGATGCCAGGTTGTTGTGGTCTGAGATTATGGAAGATAAGGACAATGAAGCCCCTTTAATGAATAGGGCCACCCAAGGACTATACCCACCAGGTTCAACATATAAATTAGTTACTGCACTGGCATATATCAGAGACAATCCAGATTATCTAGATTATGAATATAATTGCAGTGGCAGTATTGAGTACGATGGAATGACAGTTAATTGTTATAATAAAAATGCCCATGGAAAAGTAGACTTAATTACTTCATTTGCAAAATCTTGTAATACATCCTTTGCCTTTATTGGAAAGAATATTAATTTGGACCATTTGTATGATATTAATGAATCCCTTCTTTTTAATAAAAAACTGCCTCTTACCATGGCTTACACATCTAGCAGCTTTCAATTAAAGGGGGCTGGTGGAAGTGTAAAAGAGGCAATGCACACTGCTATTGGCCAGGGAAAGACTCTAATGTCCCCCCTGCATAATGCAATGATTGCTTCAACAGTAGCAAACTCAGGCCTTATGATGAAACCTTATATGGTTGAGCAAATAGAAAGTGCCGATGGAAACCTGGTGAAACATTATGAGCCCCAGCCTATAGGAAATCCAATGACAGAAGAAGAGGCGGGTTACTTATCTTTGATAATGGAAAAAGTAGTTGAAGATGGAACAGGAAGAAAATTAAACAATCTTAAAGTAAATGTTGCTGGGAAGACTGGTTCTGCAGAGGTTGAAGGAAAAAAAGATCATGCCTGGTTTATAGGCTATGCACCAGCAGATAATCCTCAGATTGCTTTTAGTATAATCGTTGAAAATGTAGGCTCTAGTAGTGAATATGCAGTACCAATAGCAAAAAAAATTATTGATTCATATTTTGAATAGCTATAAGAAAAAATCCGGATAATATAATAATAGCAAAAAAATATCTTGAAATAAGATGCACATTATTGTATACTTAAAACATTATAAGACCACACCAAAAACAGGAGGCATTGCAATGATCGAGGCAACGAGCTGTGGTGGTGTAGTAATTTTTAGAGGGAAGATTTTATTACTGTATAAGAACATTAAAAACAGATATGAAGGCTGGGTATTACCAAAAGGAACAGTAGAAAAAGGTGAAGACTACAAAGAGACGGCAATACGAGAGGTAAGAGAAGAAGCAGGTATTAGTGCTACTATTATCAAGTATGTCGGCAAAAGTCAATATTCCTTCAACATACCACACAATACAGTATTAAAGGATGTTCATTGGTATTTAATGATGTCTAATAGCTATTACAGTAAACCACAAAGAGAAGAATATTTTATGGATTCTGGTTACTACAAGTATCATGAAGCTTATCATATGCTTAAGTTTTCAAATGAAAGGCAGATTTTAGAGCAAGCATATAATGAATACCTTGAATTGAAGAAAAGTAACCTATGGGGAAGTAAGAAATATTTTTAGAATGAAAAAAGTAGTTACTGGGTAACCAATTGATGTAGGTTACATAGAAACTACTTTTTCTTATGTAAAGCAAAAAGCAAAAAGACTATTTAACTATTTATATAGGCAAAAGCTCTTTTTTAGGATATAATTAACTGTAGAAGAAAAAAAGCTTTAATGCGGATAGAGGGATTCGAACCCTCACGGGTATTAACCCGGCAGATTTTGAATCTGCTGCGTCTGCCATTCCGCCACATCCGCATCTATATAACGAGATTTATTTTATCATAATTAAAAAGGGAATGCAAGGATTATAATAATAAGGAGCGGGGTAATTATGACTTGTGACAAAAACCAAAAATTGATTACTCCATTCATTAATGATGAGCTTGATAATAATGAGTTGGAGGACTTTCTAAATCACCTAAAATCATGTTCCGAATGTTATGAGGAGTTGGAGGTTTACTACACACTTTTAACAGCTATGAAACAGCTAGATGATGAAGAAAAACTTTCTAATGATTTTAGACTTGAACTTTCTACGAAGTTGCATAAAGCAGAAGAGAAAATTATCCATGAAAGATATTCTAGATTTAGAAAAAAGAGTCTTATAATTCTTCTGGTAATTGTCATAACTTTATTTATTGGTTTACAAGATAGATTTAGCAACAAAGAAGATGAAAACCTAGTTACTGATAGTGATTTTCGACTGCGAAAGCAGTTTAATTATGAAAGATACCAATCCATTGAAGACGATTTAATAAAAAGTCTTGTAAGTGGGCAACCATGATTATACACTATAATATAGAATTGAAGATTAGAAAGGAGGCTTCGTAGGATATGTATGAAAAACTATCCTGCGATTATATGTATGGAGAAAAAACTAGTATTAATTGACGGTCATAGTATATTGTATCGTGCTTTCTATGGCCTGCCAGACTTGACTACATCCCAAGGAGACCATACCAATGCAATCCTTGGTTTTATTAATATTTTCTTAAAAATATTAGAGGAAGAAGATCCAGAACTTCTGGTAATAGCCTTTGACACCTCTCATCCAACATTTCGCCATGACATGTTTGCTGAGTATAAAGGAACAAGGAAGCCAATGCCAGGAGAGTTAAGAGAACAGGTTCCAAAGATTAAGGAACTTCTTAAAGCCATGAACATCATGGTAGTTGAAAAGCCAGGATATGAAGCGGACGATGTACTAGGAACCCTAGCTGTCCAAGCAGAAGGTAAAGGTATGATAGTTTCTTTAGTATCAGGGGACAGGGATCTTTTGCAATTAGCTAGCAATAAGATTAAGATAAGAATACCAAAGACTAAAAAAGGTGGCACAGAGATAGAAGATTATTATGCAGATGATGTCTTAGAGCGCTATGAAGTTACTCCCAAGGAATTTATTGATTTAAAAGGTCTTATGGGGGATTCTTCTGACAATATTCCAGGGGTACCAGGAATAGGTGAAAAGACAGGAATCAAACTTATTAAAGCATATAATTCTATAGAGAATGTATACCAACATATAGATGAACTTAAGGGTAAGATGGCTATTAACCTGAAAGAGAATAAAGACAAAGCTTTTTTATCTAAGGAACTGGCAACCATCTGTACAGATTGTGAATTAGACATTAAACTTGAAGATGCCACTTTAGGAGACATATATAACGAAGAGGTTTATCAGTGGTTTAAAAAGCTAGAGTTTAAAAACTTGCTCTCTAGATTTCAAACAGAATATCAAACAGATGATGAGGACTATGGAAGCACAGAAATAGAAAAAGTTTTTCTTTTGGTAACTGATTTAAAGAAGGCTGAAGATATATTCAACAATAGTAAAAAGACTAAAGAAGTAGTGGGTTTTCAAGTTATAGCAGAAGAAGGTAAGATATTTGCTTTATCCATATGTTATAATGAGGAAAACATTTATCATATACAGTGTTCAGATGAGATATCAGCCCAGTACCTTATGGAGCAAGTGTCAGAACTTGCTAAGGAAGGGCATAGGCTTTCAACTTTTGCCTTAAAGGCACAATTACCACATCTTGAACTAGGGGAAAAAGATAATATATTTGACCTAGCAATAGCTGCTTATCTGCTTAATCCTTTAACGGATACTTACAATTACGATGATATTGCCAGGGATTATCTAGCCATGACATTACCATCTAGAAAAGGCTTACTAGATAAAGCCACCATATCACAGGCAGTCTTGGATAATAAAGATGACCTCCTATCTTATAGCTGCTATAAGGCTTATGTTGCCCATAAGGCTGCAGAACCTTTAAAAAATCAATTAATAGAAGGAGACCTGTTACAGCTTTTTGAAGATGTTGAGATGCCCTTAGTCTACCTGTTATATGAGATGGAGACAAGAGGTATAAGGGTCAACAAGGAAGCCTTAAAAGAATACGGTGACAAATTACAAATCAGCATCAATGAATTGCAAGAAGAGATTTATAAGATGGCAGATGAAGAATTTAATATTAATTCACCAAAACAACTAGGGATTATATTATTTGAAAAATTAAAACTCCCTTTTGCTAAAAAAACAAAAACAGGATATTCAACTGCAGCAGATGTTTTAGAAAAACTTCAGAGCCAGCATCCTATTGCATCAAAAGTATTGGAATACCGTCAACTTACCAAACTAAAGTCTACTTATGCAGATGGTTTAGCAGTATTTATTATGGATGACGGACGTATTCATGGAAAGTTCAATCAGACCATTACTGCAACAGGAAGAATAAGCAGTACTGATCCAAACCTTCAGAACATTCCAATACGTATGGAACTTGGCAGACAGATACGAAAGGTCTTTATTCCAAAAGATGATTATATATTCTTAGATGCAGACTACTCTCAGATAGAACTTAGGGTACTTGCCCATCTATCAGAGGATGATAAGTTAATTAATGCATATAAAGAAGGTAAAGATATTCACCAAATTACTGCATCGGAAGTCTTTCATACTCCATTTGAAGAGGTTACTTCAGCCCAGCGTAGTAGCGCAAAGGCAGTTAATTTTGGAATTGTATACGGCATAAGTTCTTATGGCTTAGGCCAGGACTTAAATATAACAAGAAAAGAAGCAGATCATTATATAGAAAGATATTTTGAGACTTATCCAAAGATAAAAGAATACCTAGACGGACTAGTTGAAGAATCAAAGGAAAAAGGATATTCGGAAACTATTTTTGGAAGACGTAGACCTATTCCAGAGCTTACATCTAGTAATTATATGAGGCGGTCCTTTGGAGAAAGAGTGGCCATGAATGCCCCAATCCAGGGAACAGCAGCAGATATTATTAAGATAGCTATGATAAGGGTGAATAGAAGATTAAAAGATAACAATATGCAGTCCCAACTCCTACTTCAGGTTCATGATGAGCTACTGATAGAAACCCATAAAGAAGAAGTGGATGAAGTGAGAAAGATCTTACAAGAAGAAATGGAAGGGGCAGCCCAGCTACATGTACCATTATTGGTGGATATTAGCCAAGGGGAAAATTGGTATGAAGCATAAATTCAAAAAAGATATTGGAGGAAGCCATGAAAGTAATTGGAATTACAGGGGGAATTGGAAGCGGTAAAACATTAGTTACTAAGCTTTTAGAAGATGAACATGGGGCTTACCTTGCTAACACAGACCGCATTGCTAAGGAGCTGATGAAACCCGGTAATGCCTCTTATGAAGATGTGGTTGCCTATTTTGGTCCTAATATCTTGTCAGATAATAAGGCCATTGATTCTAATAAATTATCAAAGATTGTTTTCAAAGACAAGAATAAACTGGCCAAATTAAATGAATTAACCCATCCAAGAGTATTGGATAAAGTCGAAGCAGACATGAAAGAAAAGGAAAAAGAAGGCTGGAAGCATTTTGTTATAGAGACAGCTTTAATGATAGAGTCGGGCTATGATAGTGTTTGTTCTCAGGTGTGGTATGTTTACGCACCTGAGAACTTAAGAAGGGATCGTTTGAAAAAATCTAGGGATTATACTGATTTAAAGATAGATTCAATAATAGCAAACCAAAGTAAAGAAGAAGATTTTAGAAAAAGATACTCTATAGTCATTGAAAATGATGGTGACTTAGGCTATCTTAAGAAACAGGTAGAAAGATTAATTGTAAGAGACTAGAGATGAAGCTTGGAAGAGGGATATAATATGAAATTATGCACTATAGCAAGTGGTAGCAGTGGAAATTGTGTTTATGTGGCCAGTGATCAAACAAAGCTATTGGTTGACGTAGGGATTTCTACAAAAAGAATTGAAGAAGGCCTTAGTAGTATTGATATAAAAGCTGATAGCCTACAAGGTATATTAATCACCCATGAGCACACTGACCATATAAGTGGATTAAGAGTCTTGTCTAAACGGTACAATATACCAATATATGCTACATACGAGACGGTACAGGCTATATTACGAAAGAAGAGTATGGATGAGATACCTGGAGAATTATTTCACTATATAAAGCCCGATGAGGAATTTAAGATTAATGACATAAGTATAGAACCCTTTGCAACATCCCATGATGCATCTAATCCAGTGGGCTATACATTACAGGCAAATGATAAAAAACTTGGTATTGCAACAGACCTGGGCACCTATGATGAATATATTGTATCTAAGTTAAAGGATTCAGATTTACTTATGATTGAAGCAAATCATGACGTAAACATGCTAATGGTTGGGAACTATCCATATTTTCTAAAGCAAAGAATCACAGGTGATAAGGGGCATCTATCTAACGAAGCCACAGCATCATTACTTTTAAAACTATTAAATGATAAATTAAAAAACATCATATTAGCCCATCTTAGTAGGGAAAATAATTATGAAGAATTGGCATACGAGACTGTATCTTGTGAACTTAATACTTTTGGATATGATTTAAATTCTCTTGATTTATCCGTAGCAAGAAGGGACGCTCCATCAGATATGGTATTAATTTAAATAATATGAGAATGTTGAAAGGTTGGAAACACATATGAAGAAGACAGTTATTACAGTAGTAGGTAAAGATAGGGTAGGTATAATAGCTAAGGTTTGTACTTATTTAGCAGAGAATAAGATTAACATATTGGATATATCTCAAACCATTATCCAAGAGTTTTTTAACATGATGATGCTTGTAGATGCTACAAATTCACCAAAGGATTTTCATCTTATTCAAGAGGAACTAGAGAAGATAGGTCAAGAAATTGGTGTAGATATTAAGGCGCAACATGAAGATATTTTCAATAAAATGCACAGAATATAGATGGGACAGTGGAGGAAAAGAAGATGATTAATATAAACGAAGTCATTGAAACCAATAAGATGATTGAACAAGAGAATCTTGATGTAAGAACAATCACCTTGGGAATCAGCCTACTTGATTGCATTGGTCCAGATCTTGACCAAGTAAATAAGAGAATATATGACAAGATAACAAGTGTTGCAAAAGACCTAGTTGCTGTAGGTGAAAAGATAGAAAGAGAATTGGGAATTCCAATTGTTAACAAAAGAATTTCTGTTACTCCCATAGCTTTAGTAGGGGCAGCAGCTTGTAAGACAAAGGAAGATTATGTTACCATAGCAAAGACTTTAGATAAGGCGGCAAAAACCGTAGGTGTAAACTTTATAGGTGGTTTCACAGCTTTGGTATCAAAGGCCACCAGTGTCAGTGATAAACTGTTAATAGAGTCCATACCAGAAGCCTTAGCTCAGACAGATAGGGTATGTAGTTCAGTAAACCTTGCATCTACCAAGACTGGTATAAATATGGATGCTGTTAGATTATTAGGTGAAATAGTCTTAAGGGCAGCAGATTTAACTAAGGATAACAACTCTATTGCTTGTGCAAAATTGGTTATCTTTTGTAATGCACCAGATGACAATCCTTTTATGGCAGGAGCATTTCATGGTGTTACCGAAGGAGATGCAGTTATAAATGTAGGAGTTAGTGGACCAGGGGTTGTAAAGCATGCTTTAGAAAGTGTAAGGGGTTCTGATTTTGAAACCCTATGCGAGACTATTAAAAAGACTGCATTTAAGATAACCCGTGTTGGCCAGTTAGTTGCACAGGAAGCATCCAAGATGCTTAATATTCCTTTTGGAATTGTGGACTTATCCTTAGCCCCTACTCCAGCAGTTGGAGACAGTGTTGCGGATATATTAGAAGAGATAGGTCTAGAATACGCTGGTGCACCTGGAACAACTGCAGCATTAGCTCTTTTAAATGATCAAGTTAAAAAGGGCGGTGTTATGGCTTCCTCATATGTTGGTGGTCTTAGTGGAGCATTTATACCAGTAAGTGAAGATCAGGGAATGATAAAAGCAGTTGAGGTTGGAGCTTTGACCTTGGAGAAACTAGAGGCAATGACCAGTGTTTGCTCAGTTGGATTAGATATGATTGCAGTACCTGGCACTACAAAGGCCACCACAATCTCAGGAATCATTGCAGATGAGATGGCAATCGGTATGATTAATAACAAGACTACTGCTGTTAGAATCATCCCGGTAATAGGTAAAGATGTAGGAGATATGGCGGAATTCGGTGGTTTATTGGGCCGTGCCCCAGTAATGCCAGTTAACAAGTTTTCTTGTGATAATTTTATTAATAGAGCGGGCAGAATACCAGCTCCAATCCATAGTTTCAAAAATTAAAAGACATGAAAGGCAGTGTATAGATTGAACGAGACATTAAAAAAGCTAGATTATAAAGGGATTTTTAAGTATTTTACAGAATTATCAAATATACCTAGGGGATCTGGAAATGAAGAAGAGGTAAGTGATTATCTGGTATCCTTTGCAAAAGAACACCAAATAGAATATACTCAAGATGATGCTTATAATGTTATAATGATAAAAGAAGCAAGTCCTGGCTTTGAAGACCAAGCAGCAATTATCCTTCAAGGGCATATGGATATGGTTTGTGAGAAGGAAAAGGACAGCAGTCATGACTTTACTAAAGATGCTATTAAGTTAATGGTGGATGGAGATTTCCTTCATGCAGATGGGACTACTCTTGGTGCTGACAATGGAATTGCAGTGGCATATATATTAGCCCTCTTTTCAGACGAAAGCCTATCTCATCCAAGACTTGAAGCAATTATAACAACAGATGAAGAAGTAGGAATGAAAGGAGCTAAGGCTCTAGACTTAGCATCCCTTAAAGCAGAATATATGATTAATCTTGACTCTGAGGAAGAGGGTTATATATTGGCCAGTTGTGCTGGTGGTTTATCTGGTATAAGTAGCTTGCCTATAAAAAGAGTTAAGGAATATGGAAGAAAGTTTAGTATTACTATTGGAGGCCTAAAAGGAGGCCATTCTGGAATGGATATAGGCCAGAATAGAAGCAATGCTACTAAACTTATGGGTAGGTTGCTCTTTGACCTTAATAAGACATATCAGTTCGGTTTGATTGATATGTATGGAGGATTTAAAGACAATGTTATACCCAGAGAAGCAAGGGCAGAACTATTGATTACAAATGATGATTTTGAAGGAATAAAGAATAAAATTACAGAAATAATGGATATATATAAAAAAGAACTTGCCTCAAGTGAACCAGAATTAGAATATCTACTTGAAGATTTGGCTGAAGGAGAGTATAATCAACTTCATATACTGTCATTTGAAAAAGTACTGTTTCTACTGGTGAATATGCCTTATGGAGTAGAGGTTATGAGTTATGATATTGAAGGTCTGATAGAGAGCTCATTGAATCTAGGGATATTCAAACTGGAAGAAGATAAGGCCATCTACCATAATTCCGTAAGAAGCTCCAAGAGCAGCTATAAGCATTATATTAGTGATCGTTTGAACTATATGGTTAGCTTATTAGGTGGAGATTATGAGGTAAAGTCAGAATATCCAGCATGGGAATTCAAGAAGGATTCTCCCCTTAGGGAACATATGCAGTCAATCTACCAGAAGAATTACGGAAAGAAGATGAAGGTAGAAGCAATTCATGCAGGATTAGAGTGCGGACTTATATATGAAAAAATGCCTGGTATTGATATTGTATCAATTGGACCAGATATGTTTCGCGTGCACACAGTGGATGAAAAGGTTAGTATATCATCTACAATTCGAGTATATAAATTCTTAGAAAAAGTATTAGAAGAAAAGATTAATAAAAATTGATCATAAAAGCATATTGGGAGATGGAATTATGGATAAGGATAACAACAAATCTGAACATGATCTAGAAGAAAAGCAAACAGACAGCAATGAGACCGAAGATAAGCAGCCGGATATAAAAGAAGCTGAAGATCATGAGTCTATAGAAGAAGCTCTGGACTTGGAAGTTATGGGAGAGGCTATAGAAGAAGAGCTAGTTAACATCAACACATCCTTAGCAACACAAATCTGCGAAGAATTACAGGCCATTGAGTCTGAAGAAGTAGAAGAGGAAGAAAAAAGGAAAAAGAAACAAAAGGCGATTTATATTCAATGGACAGTTGTGTCGGTTTTGTTTGTTTTAGTTGCTAGTGCCTTTTTCTTAGGTTTTACAAAACCAGGTAACAATCTTCTGATAAAGATGGGGGTTAATGTTGGTGGAGCCATATGGGATACCATGACTGGTGATTTTGAAGAAAATCCAGAGGCAGGAGAAGACATAGATGACCTAGACCAGGATGATGATTTTGAGGGTCAAGATCTAGAGGCTGTAGAATCAGACCAAATCCTTTGGCCAGATATTCCAGGAGATGGAAGACAAGAAGACTATGTAATAAATATATTGTTATTAGGAGAGGAAGCAATTGATTCAGGAACTTCAAGAGGAAGAACGGACCTGATTATGGTTGCTACTATGAACACTAAAACAAATGAATTAAAGCTTACATCTCTTATGAGAGATATGTTGGTTAGAATACCAGGATATCAAGAAAACAAGCTTAATGCAGCATATCAAAGAGGGGGAGTACCTCTTTTATATGAAACAATAGCACTTAATTTTGATATTCAATTAGATGGTTGTGCTATGGTTAACTTTGAAAACTTTGAAAGAATTATTGATAATCTTGGAGGTTTGGAAATCACCTTAACCAGTGGGGAAAGTAGATACTTAAATAGAACCAATTATATCTCAAAACCCCAATATCGTACTACAGTAGCTGGAACTCAGACCCTTAATGGTAATCAAGTGCTTGGTTATTCAAGGGTTCGTTATAGAGCATCAATTACTGGATATAATGATGATTATGGAAGAACTGATAGACATAGAATTATTTTAAATGCAATATTTGACAAATACAAGACCAACAGCAAAATTGAACTGGCATCCATGATGTATAGTCTATTGCCAATGATTTCAACAGACATTAGCGGTGATACATTTAAATACATGTTGAACACGTTTATTGACATGGGGACTATGGATATAGAACAACTTCGTATTCCTGTGGATGGTAAATTTAGAGATAATGTATCAGTCCGGGGAATGGATGTATTGATACCTGATTATAATGAAAACATTAGAATACTACATGAATTTATATTTGCTGATGAGCCGCAATAATTAATTGTATTGTGATAATACATTCACAACTATCATATAATGATATGTCCATAGTTATAGGGATAAGCATTGTTATGGTAGGTGAGATGTATTATGAAAAAATCAAGAAAGATATATATAAAAGACAATAATTCATGGATAAATAAGCCGGGATTTGAAATTGTTTTATCTATAATCTTGCTTATTATTGTTATATCCATTGTGGGTAAAGAAGTAAAACTTTTAAAAACAGATGAATATATAGATAGAATAATAAAAGATGGTATAGATTACGAAGCTTTTAGGGACCTTATAATTAGTGAAAAAAATCTTGAAGAATCAGAAGAGATGTTAGAGAGTCTCTTGAATAAACATCCTAGCCTCCGGGGCTACATGTATGTAGACCCTATTGGATATCTTACATTTGTAATGCTTGCAAAGGACTATAATCCGGATTCCATAAGTGGTATAGATGATTATGTATTCTTAAGAGGCATTAAGGATTTAGTGGAAACAGAGGCTTTTAGAGAGTTATATGAATACTACAGTGCTATTATAAATGACTTGCAATATTTTCCTATACCCATTTCTAATACAGAGCAAGGAGATATATCTTATGAAGACTCCTGGTTTGGACTTCGTAATTACGGTGGGCAAAGAAGGCATGAGGGAACCGACATAATGTCTTTTGCCAATCTTAGAGGGCTTATACCAGTGGTAAGTATGACAGATGGGCTTGTAGAGAAGATGGGATGGCTTGAGAAAGGCGGACACCGAGTAGGTGTTAGGTCAGACTCTGGTGGATATTTTTATTATGCACATTTAGATTCCTATGCCCCTGAACTTCAAGAAGGTGACCAGGTTATAGCTGGGCAGATAATTGGCTTTATGGGAGACACAGGTTATGGGGAAGAAGGAACTATGGGTAAGTTTCCTGTACATTTGCATCTTGGTATATATATTTCATCTAAGATAGGGGAGATTAGTGTAAATCCCTATTATATATTGAAGATGCTTGAAGACTATAGGATTAGCTATGTTTATGACTAAGGAGAAGTTATGGAAGTATATCTAGACAATTCAGCCACAAGTAAAGTTAGCCAAAAGGTTATGGAATTAGTAACCAAACTATCAATTGAGGATTATGGTAATCCTTCCTCAAAGCATAATATTGGCATGAAAGCAGAACAATATATTAAGAAAGCCTCTGAAATTATAGGAGATAGCTTAAAAGTCCAACCTAAGGAGATAATTTTCACCTCTGGAGGAACAGAAGCCAATAACTTGGCCCTAATTGGGACGGCTTTTGCAAACAACCGAAGTGGAAAGCATATTATTACAACAAGAATTGAGCATCCTTCAGTCCATGAACCTATGGTTTTTTTAGAAAGTTGTGGCTTTAAGACTGATTTTGCTCCTGTGGATAGGACAGGCAAAGTTGTCAAAGAAAAACTTTATGAGATGATTAAGGATGATACAATACTTATCTCTATTATGTATGTCAATAATGAGATTGGGTCTGTACAGGATATAGAAGAACTTATTACAGGGATTAGAAAAAGAAAGAGTAACGTAATTATCCATGTGGATGGAACCCAAGCTATAGGCAAATATCATATATATCCAGAAAGGCAAGGAATTGATCTCCTTACATTTAGCGGACATAAGATACACGGTCCTAAAGGCATTGGAGCCTTATATGCTCACAGGAGAGTCAAGATAAATCCAATACTTCTTGGTGGAGGACAACAAAGAGGTTATCGTTCAGGGACAGAGAATGTACCTGCCATAGCAGGACTTGGACTAGCTGTTGAAGAATCATATGAAAACTTTCACCACACAAGGGAAAACTTATATAAATTAAAGCAACACTTTCTTAGGGAAGTTAGTGCAATTGATGATGTTAAGGTGAACGGCTTACCAAGACAGTCTGAAAACTTTGAGATGGAATATATAAAAACCACAGCACCACATATTATAAGTGTGAGTTTTAAAGGAATAAAAAGTGAAGTCCTACTTCATGCCTTGGAAGATAAGGGGATATATGTCTCTTCAGGCTCAGCTTGTAGATCAAACAGTTTAGAGTCAAGTACAACATTAGCTGCAATTGGTCTTTCAGAGGAAGAGATGGATTCAACCCTTCGTTTTTCTATGTCAAAATGGACTACAAAGGAAGAAATTGACTATACAATAGAGCAATTAAAAGAGATAGTTCCATTTTTAAGACGATATACTAGAAGATAAAGTAATATGAAATTAATAATCTTGGAGGAATATTAATGTTTAAAGCATTTTTAATAAAATACGCAGAAATAGGATTAAAAGGTAAGAATAGATACTTGTTCGAAAATGCACTTATAGATAGGGTTAGAGATTCTCTTAAAGCAGTTGGAGAATTTCATGTTAGCAAAGAACAAGGTAGGATATTTGTAGGATGTCCTAAACAATATGATTATGAAGACGCAGTAGATGCCATGAAGAAAGTATTTGGTATCTCCTCAATATGTCCAGTTCTTGTACTAGAGGACTCCGGTTGGGACAATTTGACCAAGGATGTAGGAGATTATGTGGATGCTATGTATCCAGATAAGAACTTCACTTTTAAAGTATATGCTACAAGAGCTGATAAAAACTATCCAAAGAAATCACCAGAGATTTGCGCAGATATGGGTGCTTATCTTCTAAAAAGATTTCCAGAGCTTAAGGTTGATATTCGTAAACCTGAAGTGAAGGTTACTGTAGAAATCAGGACAAAAACCTATCTATATTCAATTGACATACCAGGCTTAGGTGGCATGCCTGTTGGTTCCAATGGTAAAGCTATGCTACTACTATCAGGAGGGATTGATAGTCCAGCAGCAGGCTATATGATTTCAAAAAGAGGTGTTTCTTTAGCAGCTACTTACTTTCATGCACCTCCTTATACCAGTGATAGGGCAAAGCAAAAGGTAGTTGACCTGGCAAAAAGGCTTGCTAAATACACTGGACCCATAAAACTTAATGTTGTGAATTTTACTGATATACAATTATATATATATGACAAGTGTCCCCATGATGAGCTAACTATAATTATGCGAAGATATATGATGGTAATTGCTGAAAGGTTAGCAGAGCAAGAAGGATGTCTGGGGCTAGTAACAGGAGAGAGTATTGGACAGGTTGCTAGTCAAACTATGCAAAGCTTAGCGGCTACAAATGAGGCTAGTTCAATGCCAGTTTTTCGTCCTTTGATTGCACTTGATAAAAAAGATATTGTGGCTATCTCCAAGGAGATAGATACTTATGAAACTTCTATCCTACCATATGAGGATTGTTGCACAATATTTGTGGCAAAACATCCTGTAACAAAGCCTAGGGTAAAGGATATAAAAAGATCAGAGAGAAACTTAGAAGAGAAAATTGATAAGATGTTGGAAGAAGCCATAGAAACAATAGAAATTATTGAAATAGATTAAGATATAGTTAAAGGCACAAAAAATCTGCAACATATAGAAATGAGTAATATGCTGCAGATTTAGATAAGGTTTGTTAAGATTTAATCAACAATATAAGGCTTTAGTACTTCAATGATTTCATCAAGCTTATCACTGTTATGAATATTTAAATCAATATTCTTAGATAAATCAAGGCTAAAAATACCCATGATTGATTTTGCATCTATAACATATCTTCCTGATACTAGATCAAAATCAGCATCAAACTGTGTAAGATCATTTACAAAAGATTTTACCTTATCAATAGAATTTAAAGAAATTTTAACTTTTTTCATAATATTCAATCCTCCTTTAGTGTATAAGTATATACTATATTTTAACAAATAAAATGTCAATAGACAAAGTATATAAAAATGCAAAGAAAAAGTTGTTCAGGAAGTTTATAAATAGGTGGTTTTGCTTAAGAAAGGATAAATCTAACATATGAAAGAGAAAGTAGCATTTCTAACACTTGGTTGCAAGGTGAACTCTTATGAAACTGAGGCTATGAGAGGAATGTTTGAAGAGAAAGGTTATGAAAGTGTAGATTTTAAAGAAATTGCAGATGTCTATATAGTTAATACATGTACGGTAACTCATATGGCAGATAGAAAATCCCGGCAGATGCTTCGTCAGGCAAGAAGAAGGAATCCACAAGCTATAATAGCTGCAGTTGGATGTTATGCACAAAGTGCTCAAGAAAACTTATTAAAAGATAGTGCAGTAGATATTGTCTTGGGAAATAATAAAAAATCTGATATAATAAATGTAATAGGCCAATTTAAAGAAAATCAGTCTAATGGAGAACTAGTTATAGATATAAGTAAAGAAAGTGAATATGAAGATTTGAATGTAGTTACTGCTTTAGAAAAAACAAGGGCAGTTATAAAGATACAAGATGGTTGTAATCGTTTCTGTTCTTACTGTATCATTCCTTATGTTAGGGGGAGGGTAAGAAGCAGGAAGGTGGATAATGTATTAGATGAGGTAAAGAGGCTAGCAGATCAAGGATTTAAAGAGTTGGTCCTTACAGGAATTCATCTTTCCTCTTATGGAATAGATTTTCCGGAGACAAAGGATTTATATGAGGAAAACCCTTTGGCAAAGTTAATCATAGAAATCGGAAAGATAAGGGGTATAGAAAGAATTAGACTAGGAAGCTTGGAACCTAGAATTATAACGGAAAAGTTTATTAAAGAACTTGTAAGTGTAAAGGAGTTTTGTCCCCATTTTCACCTATCTTTGCAAAGTGGTTCTAGCAGTGTTCTGACTAGAATGAATCGTAAGTATACATCTGAGGAATATTATGATAGAATACTCTTACTAAGGAAGTATTTTGAAAATCCCGCTTTTACAACAGATCTAATAGTTGGTTTTCCAGGGGAAACAGATGGAGAGTTTGAAGATAGTCTGAATTTTGTGAAGAAAGTGGGCTTTTCTCATATCCATGTTTTCAAATATTCCAGGCGACAAGGAACTGTGGCATATGATATGGACAAACAAGTTCCTGAAACAGTAAAGAACAATAGACGTAACATTCTTATAGAAGCAGTAGAAGATATGTCCAATGAATACAAAAAAGGGTTTATGGGAAGAATAGAAAAGATTCTTATAGAGGAAACCGTAGACTTTGAAGGAAAAAAATATCAGGTTGGACATAACGAGAGATACCTTAAGCTAGGAATAGAGCAAGATAAAGATTTGAGCAATCAAGTTATTTCTGCTAAAGTAGAGGGTAAGTTGAACGATGAAATACTGCTTTGTAAATAATTAATTGAACTTTACATCTAAATATATTAATATGATATGTAGTGAATAACATGAGGAAAACCATTGTGAGGATGTGATTCAATGAAGAAGTTAAATAATACACAGTACTTTAAAGTCCAAAAAGAACCAGAATCTGCTGTGAAAGATGTGATTTATGCTGTTTATTCTGCTCTGACAGAAAAAGGCTACAATCCAGTTAACCAGATTGTGGGCTATGTAATGTCAGGTGATCCTACCTACATAACAAGTCACAAAGGTGCACGTAGTTCGATTATGAAAGTAGAACGTGATGAGATTATTGAGTGGCTACTGCACTATTACATTGAGCATGAGCTTAATCAAAAAGGTAAAAGAAAGTAGACTAGGTGAATTAATTTGAAAAGAATTATGGGGTTGGATTATGGTTCAACAACAGTGGGGGTTGCTATTAGTGATTCTTTGGGCATTACAGCACAGGGTAAAGAAACCATTCGTAGGAAAGATGAAAATAAATTAAGAAGAACTTACGCACGAATTGAAGAGCTTATTGAAGAATATGATATATCGAAGATTGTGCTTGGTTATCCAAAGCATTTGAATAATACAGTGGGAGAAAGTGCAAAGAAATCAGAAAAATTTGCAGACAAACTAAGGGATAGGACAGGAATTGAAGTAGTCCTATGGGATGAGCGTCTGACAACAGTAGCTGTAAATCAACTTCTAAACCAAGAGGGCCTAGGCCATGAGAAAAAGGCTGCGGTTGTGGATAAGCTAGCGGCTGTTTTAATCTTACAAGGTTATATAGACTATATTAATTTTAAGGGATAACAGTTAAGGGAAGGGTTAGGAAAAAAATGGAAGAAGAAATGGGAAGAACAGAAGGAATTACCTTTATATCTGAAGATGGAGAAGAGGTTTTATTTGAAATATTAGAGCAGACAAGGCTTGCCGGGGTGGACTATCTATTGGTTGCTAGTGCACTAGAAGACGGGGAAGCAGAGGCCCTGATTTTAAAGGATAAATCCCAAGAGGATGACATAGAGGCAATCTATGAGATTATAGAAGATGAACAAGAGATAAAAACACTTGCAAGTGTTTTTAAAGAACTGATAGGGGATATAGAATTTGAGATAGAATAGTAGTGTGACATACTGATAGATGTTAATAAATATTATAAAGAACTATTTTACAGGAAACCTGTAATTAGAGATAGAGCATGAATATAGATTGGATTAGAAAAGGTGATAACATGCCATATAATCGGGAAATGTTCAAAAAAATATTGAGAGATAACGGACTAAAAGTCACCACTCAAAGAATGGTGATTTTAGAAGTATTATATAGCAGACCTGGAATGCATATGACTGCAGAGGAGATTTATGATCTAGTTAAGAATAAATTTCCAGACATTGGTCTTGCTACAGTATATAGAACGATTCAGATGTTATCAGATTTAAATTTAATTGATAAACTAAACTTAGATGATGGATATGTCAGGTATGAAATCGGAATCAAGGATGAAGATAGTACCAGCCACCATCATCACCATTTGATATGTAAAGCTTGTGAAGATATATTTGCCTTTCAAGATGATCTTTTAGATGAAATAGAAGTGAAGATTGAGGAAGCAACGGGCTTTAAGGTGAAAGATCACGAAGTCAAATTTTTCGGATATTGTAAGAAATGTTTAGAACAGTTAAAATTGTAATTTAATTTATATCATGCGCTGAGATGAAAAAAAACAAAAAAATCATTGGAGGTGCATTTGTTGAAAGAAAAACAAATAATAACAACAAAAAAAGCAACAGAAAAAAAAGTTTCAAAAGTTTCAAAAGTTTCAAAATCCTTTAGGAAGAACGTAAAAGAGAACAAAAACCAAGTTAAAATCATTCCACTTGGAGGACTTGAGAGAATAGGAATGAATATTACTGCAATTGAGTGTAATGGTAGTATAATTATTATGGATTGTGGTTTAGGATTTCCTGAAGATGATATGCTGGGAATTGATCTTGTAATTCCTGACGTAACCTATCTAGAGGAGAATGCAGATAAGGTAAAGGGATTTGTCTTTACCCATGGACATGAGGATCATATTGGTTCATTACCTTATATTCTAAAAAAAATTAATGCCCCATTATATGCAACAAAATTAACTATGGGCCTTATTGAGAACAAGTTAAAAGAGCATAACTTAATGAAGACCACAAGGCGTAAGGTTATAAGCTATGGCCAGTCAATTAATCTTGGCTGCTTTAGAATTGAATTCGTAAGAATAAATCATAGTATAGCAAATGCTGCGGCTCTTGCGGTTTATACCCCGGCAGGAGTTATATTTAATACTGGAGACTTCAAGGTGGATTTCACCCCTGTATTTGGGGAACCAATTGACCTTCAGAGAATAGGTGAGATTGGTAAAAGAGGGGTCTTAGCTCTTCTATGTGATAGTACCAATGCCGAAAGACCTGGATATACAATGTCAGAGAGTACAGTTGGTAAAACCTTTGACAATTTATTTGCAGATTATAATAAAGGAAGAATTATTGTAGCAACATTCTCTTCCAATGTAGATAGGGTACAGCAGATAGTTAATTCAGCCCAAAAAAGTGGAAGAAAAGTAGTAGTTGATGGTCGCAGTATGGTTAATATGGTTGCAACAGCAAGTGAACTTGGCTACTTAAACATCCCAGACAATATGTTAATTGATATGGCTGAGATGAGGAATTATACTGATGACCAACTTGTTTTAATTACTACTGGAAGTCAAGGAGAGAATATGGCTTCCCTATCTAGGATGGCTGCCAATATTCATAGAAATGTATCAATTAAGCCAGGTGATGTGGTTATCTTAAGTTCAAGCCCAATCCCAGGTAATGAAAAATCCGTTGGTAAGATAATTAATGAATTATCAATGCGAGGTGCTAAAGTAATATATCAAGATACCCATGTATCAGGTCATGCATGTGCAGAAGAAATTAAACTTATGTATTCCTTGTTAAAACCACAGTATTCAGTACCTTATCATGGAGAACATAGGCACAAGGCAGCACAGGCAGATATTGCAAGGCTTATGGGAATGCCTGATGAAAATATATTCCTGATTAATTCAGGAGATGTTTTAACTTTATCGGAGAAAGAAGGTAAAGTTACAGGTAAGGTTCCAGCACAAGGCATCTTAGTTGATGGACTAGGTGTTGGAGATGTTGGAAATGTTGTTCTTAAGGATAGACAACATCTATCGGAAAATGGTCTAATGATTGTAGTAATTACATTAGAAAGACATACTAATAACATTATGTCAGGACCAGATATTGTATCACGTGGTTTTGTATATGTTAAAGAATCCGAAGCACTTATGGAAGAAGCAAGAGCACTAGTATCGAAAACTTTAGATAAGACATTAGCTAGTAACAATACGGATTGGAATAAGATAAAATCAGATGTAAAAGATTCATTAGGACATTTTATCCGTAGAAAAACAAAAAGAAATCCAATGATACTTCCAATTATCATGGAAGTATAGATAATAATATAGGATAAAGGAGCGATAACATGGCAGGTAAATCAACATCTATGAAGGTTACATTTAAAGTAGTCAGCTTTATCCTGCGTCTGCTTTTAAATATTTTATTCTATATAATGGTTATTATCTTGATAGTTAATGTTAGTCGTAAGACATATGACTTTGCCTATCAATTATATGGTCCTGTTACTGTTGATCAGGCACCAGGTAGGGAAAAGCCTATTCAAGTAAAGAAAGGCGAAAGCACCATGGATATAGCAGGTAAATTAGAGCTTAATCGTCTTATTGTTGATAAAAACTCTTTTTATGTTAAAGCGAAATTCCAAGATGCAGTGATTATACCAGGAACTTATATGCTGAATACTGCTATGACATATGATGAGATTCTAGATACAATAACGGATTATTCTAGATCTATAATTCAAGAAGAAGCTATTCCTGAAGATGGATAAGCTAATTATAGATGGGCTAAGAGAGAAAGGTTATTATTATGATTGTAGAAGAGAGGATTAATGCTTATATAAATTCCCTTGCTAAGGAACTTCCAGAAGAGCTAATTAAGTTAGAGGAAGAGGCCCATGATAATGATGTGCCCATAATAAAGAAAGAAACCCAGGGACTTTTGCATTTTTTAATAAAAACACATCAACCAAAAAAAATCTTAGAGGTCGGGACAGCCGTTGGCTTTTCCGCCCTCTTTATGAGTAAATACACAAGCCCCCATTGCCAGCTTACAACCATAGAGAGAGGGGAAAAGTATCTTGAAATGGCAAGAAAGAATCTTGCTGATACAAGATTCCCTTATAAGGACAAGATAAGCCTAATTGAAGGTGATGCTAGGGATGTTCTTAAAGACTTAGTAGAAAAAAAAGAATTATATGATTTTATATTTTTGGATGCGGCTAAGGGCCAGTATATAAATTTTCTACCAAACTTAATAGAACTTATGGAGAAAGGCTGCATACTCCTAACAGATAACGTACTACAAGATGGAACAGTGATAAACTCTCGATATGCTATAAAGAGAAGAGACCGGACCATACACACCCGTATGAGAGAGTATCTATACACCATAACCCATATGGAGGAGTTTCAGACAATAATATTGCCAGTGGGAGATGGAGTTTCAATAAGTTACAGAATATAGTTAGCCTAGTGACAACTAATTATATCTAATGAGAAAGGTGAAACTATGAGTAATATAAATAAACCAGAACTTTTATTACCAGCAGGTAATTTAGAAACTTTAAAGACAGCAGTAATATACGGAGCAGATGCAGTTTATATTGGAGGAGATGCCTACGGATTAAGAGCCAAGGCTAAGAACTTTTCCATGGAAGATATGAAAGAGGGAATTGCATTTGCCCATTCATATAATAAAAAAGTTTATGTAACGGCAAATATTTCGGCACACAACCAAGACCTTGATGGCTTTAGAGAGTATTTTAAAGAATTAAAAGCCTTTGGTGAAGACAGACCAGATGCTTTGATTGTATCTGACCCAGGTGTATTCAATATAGCTAAGGAAGAAATTCCCGAAGTGGAAATACACATTAGTACCCAGGCAAACACCACAAATTATGAATCCTACTGCTTCTGGCACAAGATGGGAGTAAGTAGGGTGGTTTCAGCAAGAGAGTTGTCCATGGAGGAATTAAAAGATATTAGAGCCCATATCCCTGAGGATATGGAGATAGAATCCTTTGTTCATGGTGCAATGTGTATTGCTTATTCTGGCCGCTGCTTACTTAGTAATTACTTTACTGGCCGGGATGCTAATATGGGACAGTGTACCCATTCATGCCGATGGAGATATCATATAGTTGAAGAAACAAGACCAGGAGAATATCTTCCAATAGAGGAAAATGAAAGAGGAACATATATATTTAACTCCAAGGATTTATGTATGATAGAGTATATCCCAGAATTGGTGGATGCCGGTATTAGTAGTTTTAAGGTGGAAGGCCGAATGAAAACCAACCTATATGTGGCTACAGTAGCTAGGGCTTATCGTAAGGCTATTGATGATTTTTTCCAAGACCCAGCCATATATGAGAAAAACAAGGCTTCTTATATGGAGGAGGTTAAGAAGGGAGTAAACAGACAGTTTACTACAGGATTCTTCTTTGGAAAGCCAACACATGAAGAGCAGATATATGATCGCAATACCTATGATAGATCTTATAGCTATCTTGGAACCATATCCGGCGAAAGGGATGGTTTATACTCCTTAGAGCAGAAGAACAAGTTCTCACTGGGTGAAGCTATTGAAGTTATTAAGCCTAATGGAGAAACCATAAAGACTGTGGTGAAAAAGATGACAGATGAAGAAGGTATAGATATAGAAAGTTGCCCTCATCCTAAGCAGATTATCTATCTAGATCTTGGAGCAGAGTTAGAAGTTTATGATATCCTACGAAGGGAAGAAGACGAATAATTCAAACAAGACAAATAAGTCAAATAAGTCAAATAAAATTAATAATTAAAAGCGGGTATATAATTCAAGTTAAATGAATTATGTACCCGCTTTTTGTTTAGTATAGATATTATTTTCTTATATTATTCTTTATCTGTTTCCTTTGAATCTACTTCTTTGTCACATTCTTTATCTGCGATTTTATTAAGTAGCTTTCCTGCAAAGTCCCGTCCACCTATTCCGAAGGATAAGGCAAATGCTATTGCAATTGCGCTAAGGATTATAATAAATGCTCCGTTAACAATGGCAGTAGCTAGTCCTAGTTGGTTAAGAGTCATAAATACTGCAAAGATAATTAATAAAACCTTTACAGATGTAGCTAACAATCTGGACTTTGGAGATTTTCTTAGTATTAACTTTTCTAACCATAAAGCTAGGAATAAGAATACACCCATAATTATAACGGCGCTTATTAATGCTGGTAGATAAGATATTATTGTTGTACCTACTTCTTGTAGAATACTTAGTTTTAAAACATTAACTGCTTCTACAATGAATAGTATAATAATAATAGCTTTAACCAATCCCCCAGTGAATGTTGAAAGTGAAAACTTCTTAAGAGAATTTTTACTTTCTGGGAAGGCTTTCTCTAATAATGTATCTGCTCCAATTGAAGACAATATCTCAGTTAATAATTTGCCTACTATTTTTGCAATAAACATTCCGATAACCAGGATTGCAATTGCTGCAAACAGATTAGGTAGATAAGATACAATCTGGTTTAGCATACTAACTGCTGGTACTGATATTGCAGTAATACTTAAAGCTTCCAGAGCTGCAATAATTATTGGAATCAATATTATTACATATACTACATATGCAATAACTGAAGAAATTTTAGTGGTTTCTTCTGATGAAATACCTGCTTTTTCTTGAATCTTGTCTACGTTAACTTTTCTCAATACAGCTGTGAGAAGTTGTCTAACTAGTTTTGCAATAGCAAGACCTACTGCCAAAATTACAACTGCGGCAATGATGTTAGGTATGTAGGCTAGGAACCTTGATACTAGAGAAGTGATAGGTTGTGATACGTTTTGCATACCCAATCTATCTAATACACTAGGTAGGAATAGTAGAAAAACTATTAAAAACACAAGGTTTGCAATAAAGCTGCCTGCACTCTCAGTGCCCTCTTCCGATAGTCCGGTTTTTTCTGCATACTTATCAATATTAATTTTCTTAAGTAACTTTTGGGTAATTTTCTTTGCAATAAAAGCCAAAAGTAATGCAAGAAGCAATATAAGTATTGCAGATAAAAAAGATGGTATCCATCCAAAAAAGTAAGCTAAAAATGTTTCTAAATAATACATGATTAATCCTCTCCTTTGTTTTATTATTAGTATATAAATATACTCTTGATAATAATAACATATGAGTAAATTAAAGACAAACACAAATGTAAGATTTATTACATAATAGAATTGGAATAGCTAATTCTGTCCTTTTTTTAGAGGGATAGGCACTTTATGTCAATAAGTTGCATAAGATAATTGTGAATCTATAAATATAGAGGGTGTTTAATTTTCGTGAAGTCATTTCCTAAGCCGTTAAATACAGAAGAGGAAGCGGACTGTATTAGACGCTGTAATGAAGGGGACCAAGAAGCAAGAGATAAGCTTATAGTTCATAATCTAAGATTAGTGGCGCACATAGTTAAAAAGTACAATATATTAGATAAAGAAACAGATGATATGATATCTATTGGTACAGTAGGTTTAATTAAAGCAATTGATACATTTGACCATAAGAAAGGGATACGTCTAGCAACTTATGCCTCCCGTTGCATAGATAATGAGTTACTTATGATGTTAAGAGGAAATAAAAAGCTAGGAAAAGAAGTTTTTCTTTATGATCCAATAGGCTCTGACAGGGAAGGTAATGAGATTAGTCTACTAGATATCATAGAAGGTGAAGAAGTTGATATTGTTGAAAAAATTGCTTTAGACGATGATGTGAAGATAGTAAAGAAATTAATTGAAGAGGTTTTGACAGAGAGAGAACGAAAGATTATTTGTCTGCGATATGGATTGGGGAATCAAAAAGAAGTAACACAACGTGAAATAGCAGGGAGACTTGAAATCTCTAGAAGCTATGTAAGTAGAATAGAAAAGAAGGCTTTAAAGAAATTAAAGGCCCATTATAAGTAACATATCGACCTATAATATCAACTAAAAAACATTTTATGGTCGATGATTTGTGATTTCTCACAAAGAACAAAAGAAAAATTGTTAAAGTTGTTGAAAACAATAAAGGTTTGTGTCGAAAAAAGTAATAATAAATAGGAAATCTAGAAAAAAATTAAGAGATTGTTAACAGTTTGTTCATAATATATAAGAAAACCCTTACAAGCCTATGGCGACTTTAGTAATTATAGCAAAGTTAACAAATAAGATTGATTTTCCTCAAACATATTGTTATAATTATCTTGAAATGTTATTGATATACATTTAGGAACATTAATTATATAATAACAGTAATGAATTCATTGTATAAATCATCTAATAATTAAGAGATATTAACTTGAAATTGCTAGATTATGATATACAGGAGGAGGGGGAAAGATGAAATTGTTTAAAATGCTTAGCGGGGATAAATCTGATGATACAGAACATGAAGCAACTATTAACAGAGCAGGTGTTTTAATCGTAGATGATTCTAGGTTTTCTAGGAATGTTCTAAGAGATATACTAATAGAGGAAGGCTTTGATGTTGTAGGTGAAGCCGGCGATGGATTAGAAGCCATTCAAAAGACTGCAGAATTGCATCCTGAATTCATATTTTTAGATGTAGAAATGCCAAAACTAGACGGTTTAGGTGCTCTTCCAAGAATATTAGAACAAGATCCTGGGGTTAATGTAATAATGTGTACTGCATTAGGGCAGAAGAAGATTATAATAGAAGCAACAAAGGCAGGTGCAAAGGATTATGTAATTAAACCCTATAAAAAAGAAAACATTACAGACCTATTAGAGTTGCTTAAACCAGAAGAAATAGAAGTTGATAATGAAGCAGACAACGTAATACCTTTCCACAATGATGAGGAAAGCAAGCTAGCTTACGAAAAACATAAAAATAAAAAAATAAAAGATAAAGAAGTAGAAAAAGTAAAAGAAGCAGTAGAAGAAGTAAAAGTAATAGAAGAAGTAGAAGTAAAAATCGAAAATAATATATATAGACCAGTAGGAGAATATAATCAAGAAAAGGGCCAGGAAGAAGAGCCTAATTTAAGGCATTACACAGGGGAAAAGCTTGGTAGTGCTTATTATGATGGAGAAGAAAAACTATATATTAGTGAGGAATTAAAGAAAAAATATAACCAAGAAGAAGCAGAAGAGATAATTGAAGCTGAAGTTATAGAAGAGATTGAAGCTGAAGTTACAGAAGAGATTGAAGCTGAAGTTACAGAAGAGATTGAAGCTGAAGTTACAGAAGAAATTGAAGCTGAAGTTACAGAAGAGATAGAAGCTGAAGTTATAGAAGAA
>CAZPWO010000007.1:0-34715 GCA_964590525.1 uncultured Herbinix sp.
AGCTCCTTACAGCCACTCGGACACCTCTCCAAAGGTTGCTTAGCTAGTATATCATTCAAAATATTTTGTGTCAAGAGTTTTTCTCTTAGTTTTTTATTTTTCCAATATTCTAAAAGGTAAGGCTTATATCAAGGCTTTATTATACATATTATATAGGTTTTCTGTTATAATTAATTCCTATATCTATTATCAAAGCACAAGCATCTACAAGGCAACTTGCAACTTAAGATTTATAGGAATATGACAGGAGAATTTTATGTTACTATCTTTTACTAATGATTTTCAAATAAGTATAGCAAAAAAAGTTTTAATTGTAATAACCCTCTCCCTTGCGTTTTTAACTATAGCTAGTTTAACAGGGTGTAATAAAAAAGAAAATGAAGACATAATAACTTTAGTTAGTGATGAAGAAACAACAACAATCTATATTGATCCTGAGGGTGATGACTATGATGGGATAAAACTTGCCACTAAGGCCTTTGCAAAAGACATACAGCTGATAACAGGGCAATCCCCCCAAATCTTAACCCAAATCTCAGAAATACAAACTGGACAAGGAACTATTGTTATAGCTGGTTCTATAGGAAACAATAGAATAATAGACCAGCTTATAGATGAAGAGAAAATTGATGTCACAGATATTGAAGGAAAATGGGAATCTTATAAGATCCAAGTCCTAGATAATCCTACGGATGACCTGGACAAAGCAATAGTGATTGTTGGAAGCGACAAACGTGGTAGCATATACGGCATTTACCACATCTCAGAATTAATGGGTGTAAGCCCATGGGTTTATTGGGGAGACGTGTTACCAAAAAAACAAGAATCCATTAACTTCACCAGGGACGAACTTGATTTCACATCAAAAGAACCCTCTGTCAAATACAGAGGAATCTTCCTAAATGATGAATGGCCCTCTCTAGGAAACTGGACCTCCAGTGAATTTGGTGGCTTTAATGAAGACTTTTATGATCAAGTTTTTGAATTGATTTTAAGATTAAAAGGCAACTACCTTTGGCCGGCCATGTGGTCATCAAGTTTTAGTGAAGATGGTCAAAGCTCACCTATAGCTAATGCTGAACATGCCCATGCTTACGGAATTGTTATGGGGAACTCTCATCACGAACCAATGATCCGTGCCGGAGTAGAGTGGCAGAGAGTATATAGTGAATATGGACCAGATAACACCTGGGACTTTTCAATTAACACAGAAGCAATCACCAACTTCTGGAATGATGGCCTAATTCGTAATAAGGAATATGAAAACGTTATCACTATTGGCATGAGGGGAGAAGCTGATTCTGCTTTAGTGGGCTCAGCCAAAGAAAACATTCAATTATTAAAAGATATTATTATAACTCAAAAAGAACTTTTAAGAAAAAATAACCTTTCTGATGCACCACAAGCCTTAACACTTTATAAAGAAGTCGAAGACTACTGGCATGGCACTAACTCTGTAGAAGGATTAAACAATTGGGACCTTCTTAACGACGTTATTATTGTACTAGCTGAAGATAACTTTGGTAACGTACGTAGCCTACCATCTGAAGATGAAAGAGATCGCCCAGCTGGTTGGGGTATGTATTACCACTTTGACTACCACGGAGCCCCTATCTCCTACGAGTGGGTTAATACTGTTCCTCTTGCTAAGATATGGGAGCAAATGTCCATGACTTATGACTACGGAGTCCAGGATCTTTGGGTTGTAAATGTCGGGGACCTAAAGCCAATGGAACTTCCTATATCATATTTCTTAGATCTAGCTTATGACTTTGACACTTGGGGAACAAATGGTATAAACAAAACAGAAGAATACACAAGAAATTGGGTTAAACAACAATATGGTAGCGCTTTAGATGAGACTTCTATACACGAAATTGCTGAAATACTTACAGCATATACCAAGATGAATGGCAGTCGCAAACCTGAAACCACATATACCGATACCTATAGCATTAGCAACTTTAATGAAGCCCAGAGAGTTTTAAAAGAAGCCTTACAAATCCAAGAAATGGCTGATAAGTATTTAGAAATAATACCAGAAGAATATAAGGACAGCTATTACCAGCTAGTTTATTATCCAGCAGTAGCTTCTGCAAATGTTAAAAATATGCATATTTATGCCAGCCTAAATGAATTCTATTATAAAGAAAAAAGTCTGCTTGCCAACTCCTACGCCAGGCTGGTTGAGGAAAGCATTAATACAGACAGGCAAATGGAATACTATTATAACACTACTATGTCAGAGGGTAAATGGAGTGGGATGATGAGTTCCGAACATATTGCATATAAATCTTGGGACGGCAATGGACAATATCCAAGTCCACTATATATTGTGCCTGAGAGTGATTCAATAATGATTATATCCTTGGAAAATTCCCACGATTCCTATAAATCTGGTATAGGCACACTTCCTACCTTTACTAATTTAGGCAAGGAAGCATATTGGATGACAATAAGTAACGGAGGAATGGAGCCCTTTGACTTTGCTATTTCTAGCAGCGACGATTGGATTAAAGTCAGCAATGATAAAGGAACCATTTCCACAGGGGATCTAATAGAAGTTTGGGTTGATTGGGATAAGTTAGATCAAACTTCAGAAGGAGTTATAACAATCGATGGTGCCTCTGACCAGGTTAAGGTTTCTATTAAAGCTGAACTAATCAATACTAGTGATTTTGAAGAAATGACATTTGTTGAAAGCCACAATCTAGTTTCCATAGAAGCCCAACACTTTTCTAACAAACTTTCAAAGTCAGGTGTAGATTATAAGGTAATAGACAAACTAGGTAGGTCTCTATCATCTGTAAAAATGTTTCCAACAGATGTATCATTTGAAAAAGCCCAAGATGCACCTTACCTAGAATATAAAATCTATGTAAATGAGGATGCCCTCTACACATTAACTGCTTACACTGCGCCTACAAATAACATGGAAAAACTTAGCCGTCTAAGATACGCCGTGTCTTTCGGCAATGAAGAGCCTACTATTAAAGATTCTCTGCATCCAGAATTCATAGCAGGTGATCATATGAATTGGCATTGGTCAGATGGTGTCCTAAACAATATTCGTACATCCACTACAAACCACGAATTAACCAAAGGTGTCCACACACTGCGTTTCTACGGTATTGATGCAGGCCTCGTACTACAAAAACTTGTTTTATCCAAAGAGCCTCTTCCTAAATCATATTTTGGACCAGAAGAAAGTTATTATGTTGGGAAAGAAGTTAAAGAAGAAGGGGCGGTATGCCATAATCCAGAAAGCTACATGACATTACTTGGCACAATACCTGCAGATGATATTAGTCAGGATGAAAACTCCTACTTCACCAGTGGGATAGTGCCTGTGGCTGATAGGTACCACGTAACATTAGAAGGTATAGCCACCGAAGACTCTCATATCCGAGTTAAGGTTGGTATTACATCATATAACCTAGAATGGAAGGCAGGAGAAACTTCTGTAAAAACTCATGAGCCTTTTAGAATAGGGCTAGGAGTTCAAGACATTACAATAACTGTGGTATCAGGAGATGTTAATATTGAAAATATAATCTTACTTCCATAAGTCCTTTGCTATTGATCGTGCTCTAAAGTAATCATCCTTTGTGGTTAACTTAATATTATTATAGTCACCCATAAGAAACTTAACTGGCTTTCCTATATAAGTTTCATATACCATGGCATCATCTGTAATTAATAAACGAGCACTTTCATCATCTTTATATAGCATATCATAGGCCTCCCGGATCAATTGGTAATCAAACCCTTGAGGGGTTTGAGCAAAGCAAAGGTTTTTTCGGTCCGGGGTATCTATGATATAATCTTGGCTATTAATAACTTTAATAGTTTCTGTTACTGGAACTCCTAAGATACAAGCCTTATATTCTTTAACATATTTAATAGAAGATTCAATCATGGCATTAGATATAAAAGGCCTGGCCCCATCATGGATTAGTACATAATCACCTTCACCCATAGACTTCAAGGCTTTATATACCGAATCATATCTCTCAGCTCCACCTTCTATGACCTGTCTAACCTTTTTAATCTTATATTTATTTATGATTTTTTCTGTGCAATACTCCACCTGATCATTTCCTGTTACCAGGATTATCTCATCCACAGAACTTTCTTCAAATGCCTTTAATGAATAGTATAAGACAGGCCTTCTTTTTAGTTTAAGAAACTGCTTGGCAACCTTTGCATTCATCCTTTTTCCTACACCTGCTGCCAGTACTATTGCAGTAATTTTAGTTCTCATAATTAATCAACTTATCCTTTTTTATTATATTATCACAATCATAGTAATTATTTATTTTTAGTATCTATTATCTTTGTCCTATTTCAAGACTTGGTACAGCATTCAAGTCATAGCCACTTCTTATTCCCTTTAAATATTCATAATAGGCAGCAACTCCTATCATAGCAGCATTATCTGTACAATATATTGGAGATGGGTAATATAATCTCAACCCTTCTTTTTCACAGGCTTTAGACATAAGACTTCTTAGGTGTGAATTAGCTGCAACTCCTCCTGCTATGGAAATATCATCCATCTTGTACTCCTTGGCTGCCTGGATTGTTTTTTTAACCAAAACATCAACAACCGCTTCTTGAAAGGATGCTGCTACATCAGCCCTATTTACCTCTATACCTTTCATTTCACAAGAATTAAGATAATTGAGGACTGATGACTTTAATCCACTAAAACTAAAGTCATTAGGAGCGCCGTCTATGTGAGCCCTAGGAAATTCAATAGCATCCTTATTACCTTCCTTGGAAAGTTTGTCTATCTTAGGACCTCCCGGATAACCAAGACCTATTGCCCTTGCCACTTTATCAAATGCTTCTCCTGCTGCATCATCTCTTGTTCTTCCAATAACCTCAAACTCTCCATACCCTTTTACTATAACTAGGTGTGTATGTCCACCTGATACTATTAGGCATAAAAATGGCGGTTCTAAATCCCTATGTTCTATAAAGTTAGCAGAAACATGACCCTCAATATGATGGACTCCTATAAGGGGTTTCTTTGTAGCAAAACTTATGGCCTTTGCAGCTGAAACTCCTACCAAAAGCGCTCCAACCAATCCCGGACCATATGTTACTGCAACTGCATCAATTTCTTCCAATGTTACTTCAGCTTTATCTAGGGCTTCCTTAATTACCTGATTTATCTTTATTATATGATTTCTTGATGCTATTTCCGGAACAACACCTCCATAAAGCTTATGGATATCTATTTGAGTCGCAATAATATTAGATAAGACTTCCCTACCATTCCTTACTACTGCTGCTGCTGTTTCATCGCATGAAGTCTCAATAGATAAAATCAAATTGTCATTACTCATTACATTACTCCATTCTCTTATATCTTTTTATAGTACATTTCTCTACTTTATTTCTCTTCACTATAGGGGAACCAACCAAGAATTTTCCACCTATTATCTTCATCTTTTCTCAATAAAAACCTCTTGGTTTCTATAAATCTAGATTTTTGCTTCATAGTATAAGACACATATATATTTGCATATTCTTGACCATCTATATTTTCATATGTCTCCTTGTCCTCATTGACAAACAAATACCTTGATATACTTATATCGGATTCCCTAGCCTGAGCAATCTCTGTATAAAGATTATTCAGGTATCTTTCTTCTGTATTAGCAGCCAATAACTCTTCGTCATACAAAGTCCTAACCTTTATAGCAAGAACATCCGTATCTTCATCACCGATCTGGGAATACATAGACTGAATGATACGACTAAACATATCAACTACTTCCTTAGGTTTCCTAGGGTAATCCTTGTCAAGATTTATCCCTAACAAATACTCAAGTTCATCTTGTTCAGCACTTAGGACTTCATCCTGGGAAACCACTTTATCATTCCAATGATTATAATACAGAACAACAGTTGAAGCAATTATTAATATAGCAACTATTACTGTAGCTCCTTTACCCTTAGTCATAGTAAAACCCCCTTATAATGTTTTTAGACTTACATATCTTTATTCATCCTTATCAAAGGCTAACGTTGTGCTCTTTCTATCTGTTCCCCTTTTAGCATTGGGGAATATCTTTCTTGTTTCATCCATATAATCTGATGGCCTAGCCAAAGATGGACTAAAATGTGTTAACCATAATTCTTTCACCTTAGCTTCCCTGGCCATCTCAGCAGCTTCATAAAATGTCATGTGCTTATATTGCCTAGCTTGTTTTTGCTTATCTCGCTCTCCATACATTCCTTCGCATATAAACAAATCAGATTCATGGGCATTCTCAACAATAGCCTTGGTCGGTCTTGTATCTGTACAATAAGTCAATTTAATACCTTTGCGTTCTGGACCAAGTACCATATCAGGTGTGAAAACTTTTCCCTCATCCTCAATAATTTGTCCTTTTTGAAGATGACTCCAAAGTTTTTTCGGTACTTCATTCTTCTGGGCCTCTTCTGGCAAAAACTTTCCTGGACGATTTATTATCTGGCTATAGCCATAACAAGTCACATTATGATTTAGCTTAAAGGCTTTAATTGTATAACCATTTCTCTCTATAAGCTCTTCATCTTCACTAAGTTGTATAAATTCTATCTCGAATGGCAATTCCGCCGCTATAACCCTTAGGGAGTTAACAACATTCATCAATCCTCTAGGACCAATTAAAGTTACAGGTTCAGTTCTTTCTGAATTTCCCATAGATAATAAAAGCCCTGGCAATCCCCCTATATGGTCCCCATGATAATGAGTAAAACAAATTGTATCAATAGAATGTACACTCCAACCTTTTTTCCTAATTGATACCTGGGTCCCTTCACCACAATCTATTAGTAAGCTACTTCCATTGTATCTTGTCATAAGTGCTGTTAAAAATCTTCCTGGTAATGGCATCATGCCACCGGTTCCTAATAAACATACATCTAACATTTTATCTCCATACCTTTCTTCTTTCCTTCAATAACTATTTTAACATATTCTTTGCTTTCATAAAGGATTTTCTTGTTTTTTATATTTTAATATAAAAATAGAGCCGACTCAAGTGTCGACTCTTCTAATTCATTATATTATAAAGCTTCTAATTTTCTCTCTACCTCAACTGGTATCTGAAAGCTTTTAATCAATTCTTCGTAACACTCTTCGCATAGATTGAAATGGTGGACTTCCATATCCCTTTGCGAAAAATACCCCCATTCCTTTCTCGCTTCAAATGCATCTTCCCTAAGAAATCCATTTGCCGCATTAAGTTGCTTTCCACATAAGTTACAGTAAACCATAATTTCTCCACCGCAATAAACTTTACCTACCCTTTTCACAGCTAATCCCTCCTGATTGAAATGTTAAATGCGTTTGTATACCGTATATACTCATTATAAACCTCTAAAGCACTTTTTTGTAGTGGTAATTACTGTAACCTTCTTAGCCACATGATTATTGCATCTTCTCTAGGATTCATATAAAAGTCCCTTCGAATAGCAGTATGCTCAAAACCCATTACCTCGTACAATTTAATTGCAGCCTTATTAGACTGTCTAACCTCCAATGTCATAGAGTAAATGCCCCTTTTCCTTGCCTCCTCTAGCAAACCTTTAATCAAAAGGCGGCCCGCCCCAAGCCTTCTATACCCCTCTTTAACAGCGATTTTTGTAATATGAGCCTCATCAACCACTGCCATAAAACCACCATAACCTACTATTTCATCTTCTTCTGTAACTACTAGATACACATTGTCTTGGTCATTACAACTTTTTATTAATGAATCTTGACTCCAAGGTTGTGAAAATGTGTTTTTTTCTATTTCACTAATTTCCCTGGCGTCATCCTCTTTCATATGACGAATCAACATTATATACCTTCCCCTATATCCTTCATCTATTATGAAGTTTTCTTCTCTTATTTTCTATTAAGATTTTCATTTCGGACCCGCTCTGCTTGAGACACTCTCAAGTATGCAGGAGCAAATTCCTCTGCAGACTCTAGTCTACCTTCCTTAAAATATTGTAAGCCTAGCCCACCGACTGCACCGGCCCTCTGCCTGTTTAAGTGACCAGGAGCAAACTGATATGGCGTCTTTATTCTATCTATAATTATATCCTTATATACTTCTACACCATCCCCTAGAAAAACAACTTCTCTTCCAATTTGATTAATTTCATCAATAATGTTTTCTACAGGGACCGCCTTTTGCTGTGATATAACATGAAGTAAATCACCCTTAAATTCATACAAAGCAGTGTAAACTTGATTTCTTCTGGCGTCCATCATTGGACATATAAGCTTGTTAGTAGCAAAAATATTGTATGCCAGTCCATCCAAGCTAGGAACTGCAACTAAGGGCCTATTAAGGGCAAGGCCTAATCCCTTTGCTGTTGCTGCACCAATCCTTAATCCTGTAAATGAACCTGGACCTGATGCTAATGCAATTCCATCAATCTCTCCTAGATCCAAATCAATCATATTACTTATTTCATCTAGCATGGGCAGAAGTGTTTGGGAATGAGTCTTCTTATAATTCACTGTATACTCAGCTAGGAGTGCATCTTCCGTTACAATTGCAACTGAACCCACAAGTCCCGAACTATCCAAAGCCAGTAATTTCATTATTAAGCTATCCCTCCTTCTGTGCCAGCCACTAATTGGCATGTAATCCGGCGGTAGTCAAAACCCTTGTCTAAATCCTTCTCTATTAAAATAAAAATTCTCTTATCTGGTAGAATTTCTTCTATCTTGTCTGCCCATTCGATTAGGCATACTCCATCACCATAAAAATATTCTTCGTATCCTATCTCGTACATTTCCTCTATGTCTGAAATGCGATAAACGTCAAAATGATAGAAAGGAATCTCTCTTGCCTGATACTCTTTAATAATTGTAAATGTAGGACTGTTGACATAATCTTCTACCCCAAGGCCTTTTGCAAATCCTTGAGTAAAAACTGTTTTACCTACTCCAAGATCACCTTTTAGGCAATATATACTTCCTTTTTTAGCGTCTTTTGCCAAAGAATATCCCAACTTATAGGTATCCTGTGGACTATAGCTATCTACAACCATAGCATCCTCTCTTCTAAAGAATCATTCTTTTATTAAAATTTATTATAACAGAATTTTTCAAAAAAAGATAGAGCTTATTTAAAGCCCTATCCAGATTTTCACCATATTTATCCCTAATAGATGTCTTACTTATGAATGTGAAAATCATTTATTAAAAAGCTAATCTTTTTATATAATAAGGCTGTAAGTATAGAAACTAAGGCCCCCTTTAACAAGTTAAATGGAATCACTGCATATACTATTAAATCTTTCATGCTACTTATAAGACCATTTACTTCATTCCCCATGGAAATTATTCTATCCAAAGGTAACATTGTCTTAGAATAAAAGGGCAGTAAGATATAGGCATTAATAAAGCTTCCTGCTACTGCAAGTGTAAGGGTTCCTACTAACAAACCCATATAAGCAGATTTTCTTGTCTTCTTCACCTTATAAATCAATGCTGCTGGTACTACGAAAGCACAACCTAATATAAAGTTGCCAAATTCACCAACAAATGCAGTCTTTGTTCCAGTAGTCATTAACTTTATAAGTATTTTAACTAATTCAATTAAAACTCCAGCAAGAGGCCCTAAGGCAAATGCCCCTATCATAACTGGCACTTCGCTAAAATCAATTTGATAGAATGATGGAGCAAACCACAAGGGTATCTCAAATAGCATAAGTACTGCCGATAGAGCACCTAATATCGCAATTGTAGTAATACCCCTCGTTGAAGTTATTATGCTTTTCTTATTGCCTTTTCTTTCAGTATCTACAGATGTTTTTCTTGTTTTCATATTATCTCTCCTTTTTTTCAAAGGAAAAATCCCGGTTATAATACGATAGCTGTAATAAAAATGCCCTGATTTTAAAATCAGGGCAGCTTAATTGCACAATAATCGTACCATTCTTCTACCATCCAGACTTTACTGTCGGTTTTGGATTTCCACCAAATCAATCACAATTAAATATATATATCCAATAGATAATTATGAGTCGCGGACTATAACCGCCGGTCAGGAATTTCACCCTGCCCCCGAAGATTTACCTTTATTATATTTTTACATTTCTATTATTTCTATTCTATGATAAATCATAAGTAGTGTCAAGATTTTAACAATGAAAACTATATTATCATAGAAAGTTGAATTCTTTTCTTTTCTATATCTACACTTAGAACCTTTACATCTACTACGTCTCCTACACTGACCAGGTCAAGTGGATGTTTTACAAACCTTTTATCACTTAACTGAGATATATGAACCAGGCCATCTTGATGGACTCCAATGTCTACAAAGGCACCAAAGTCTATAACATTTCGTACTGTTCCTTTTAATATCATTCCTTCGGATAGATCTTTTAGGTCTAATACATCAGTACGAAGTATAGGTTTAGGCATCTCGTCTCGGGGATCTCTTCCTGGTTTCTCCAGCTCCTTAACAATATCAATTAAGGTTATCTCACCAATATCTAATTCTTTAGCCAGCTTTTCTGGAGATTTTATCTTACTAGCTATAGGAGAGCCGTACTCCATTCCTTTATCCTCTTTTTTATCTAGACTTTGCTTGCCATCGCTTACAGCTTCCATTAAAGCCTTAGCAAAAGCTGTGTTTTGATTTTTCACTTTTAATGTTGAGCTTTTATTATTACTTTTAGCTTTCTTATCCACTATATGAGACTTGCTTTCTTTTAATACTTTTCTTTGTATCTCATTAACATCATCCATGGATAAGCTGAGTTTTTCTAATAAGCCCTTAGTAGCTTTGTAGGATTCTGGATGTACACCAGTTGCATCTAAAGGATTATCTCCTCCCTGAATTCTCATAAATCCAGCAGCTTGTTCATATGTCTTAGGCCCTAATTTAGGTATATCCAGAAGTTCTTTCCTGCTTACAAACCTACCATTTGCCTCTCTATAAGCAATAATATTTACAGCTACGGCCTTGCTTATACCTGCAACTCTTTCTAATAATGAAACAGATGCTGTATTAAGATCTACACCTACTTTATTAACACAATTTTCAACAACACCATCAAGAGCTCCATCAAGTTTTTTCTGATTCATATCATGTTGATACTGACCAACACCTATGGATTTAGGGTCTATCTTAACTAGCTCTGCCAAAGGATCCTGTAACCTTCTAGCAATTGAAGCAGCACTTCTTTCCCCTACATCGTAATTAGGGAACTCCTCTGAAGCTAGTTTACTAGCAGAATATACCGAAGCTCCAGCTTCATTTACAATAATGTAGCTAATAGGCTTTTTTATTTCCTTTAGAAATTCAACTATTATCATTTCAGACTCTCTTGAAGCAGTTCCATTACCAACAGCAATTAAGCTTATATTATGCTTATCTATTAGTCTCTTTAATATCTTCTTGGACTCTTCCACTTTGTTTTGTGGTTTGGTGGGAAATATAACAACTGTGTCTAATACCTTTCCAGTAGAATCTACAACTGCAAGCTTACAGCCTGTACGAAAGGCTGGATCCCATCCTAGAACTGTGTGACCTGCTATAGGTGGCTGCATAAGTAGTTGATTTAAATTCTTACTAAAGACCTTTATTGCACCATCTTCCGCTTTCTCTGTAAGACTACTACGGATTTCCCTTTCTATAGCTGGAGCAATAAGCCTTTTATAGCTATCTTCTATTGTCTCTTTTAATATCTCATTGGTATTTTCATTATCATTTACAATAATTTTCTTTGCAAGATAACGTAGGATTCTCTCCTCAGGGGCTAATATCTTAACTGTAAGTACCTTTTCTTTCTCACCACGGTTAATAGCCAATATCCTATGTCCTGGTACCTTTTCAATGCTTTCATCAAAATCATAATACATCTGGTAAACTGATTCTTCTTCTTTCTTTTTAGCTTCAGAGGAAATCTTCCCTTCCTCAATAGTCGCCTCCCTAATGTAGCTACGGAACTCTGCTTGATCAGAAATTTCTTCTGCAATTATATCCTTGGCACCAGCAATTGCTTCTTGGACTGTAGCTACTATTAGATCGCCTTCATCATTTTCTTCTGATACATAATCTGCAGCCAGTTCAATTACAGACTTCCTTGTCTCTTGTTTTTTAATTATATTAGCTAGTCCTTCTAAGCCTTTTTCCTTAGCAATAGTTGCTCTTGTTCTTCTTTTTGGGCGATATGGTCTATATAAATCATCCACCAGGACTAAAGTCTGAGCCCCAATAATTTGCTCACGTAATTCCTTTGTCATCTTACCTTGTTCTTCAATAGTGTTTATTACCTGATTCTTTTTTTCTTCAAGGCTTCTTAAGTAGTCTAATCTTTCACCAAGATTCCTTAACTGTTCATCATCTAAAGAACCAGTTGCTTCCTTACGATACCTTGCAATAAAGGGAATAGTATTCCCCTCATCTATTAATTTAACTGCTGCCTCTACTTGTTCTAATCTTATTCCCAATTCATCTTTAATTTGTTTTAAAATATCCATCTGATTACTCCTTATACTTAATATCGGTAAAATGGACCGGAAACCGGTCCATTAGTCTTTGCATATAATGATAACATCTAAAAAAAGGTAAATCAACTACTTTGGGATAAGAAAAACTTTTCATGTACAGCATTCATGGCTTTATCGATATATTTTTCATCTATTAAAACTGTAATCCTAATTTCTGAAGTAGAGATCATCTTAATATTTACTCCTACATTATATAAAGCCTCAAACATCTTAGCAGCAACCCCTGCATGGGACTTTATTCCTGCACCAACTATAGAGAGTTTTGCTGCATTTTTTTCCACATCAATCTTTTGCCATTTTAGACTACTATGGCGGTGTCTTTCTAATGTGGCTACAGCTTCCTCTAAGTCATCTTGACTTACAGTAAAACTTATATCCTTTGTTCCATCTCTCCCAACAGATTGTAAAATCATATCAACGTTTATATCATGTCTTGCTAAATGATGAAACAATTTAAATGCAACTCCAGGTTGGTCTTCTAGACCAATTGCTGCAATCCTTGCTGTATTCTTATCAACTGCTACACCACTAATAAGGGTCTTTTCCATGCTTATATCCTCCTTTATCACGGTTCCTTCTTTATTATTCAAGCTGGACCGTACCACAAGTTTAACTCCGTATTTTTTAGCCAGCTCTACAGAGCGATTGTGTAAAACTCCTGCACCAAGGGAGGCCAGTTCCATCATCTCGTCATAAGTAATCACATCAAGCTTTCTTGCATCTTTTACTATTCTAGGGTCAGCAGAATAAACACCATCTACATCCGTATAAATCTCACAAGCATGGGCATGTAGTGCTGCTGCAATGGCTACTGCAGTGGTATCCGACCCCCCTCTACCTAAGGTTGCATAATCATTGTATTTATTTACTCCTTGAAAACCAGTTATAATAACAATCCGTTTATTTTCCAGTTCATTATGTATCCTTTGGGTATCAATCCTCTTTAATCTAGCATTACCGTAAACTGAGCTGGTATGCATTGCCACTTGGAATCCATTTAATGAGACTGCTGGGATCCCAAGGGAGTCCAGCGCTATAGCCATTAAGGATACAGATATTTGTTCCCCTGTTGTCATTAACATATCTAACTCCCTCTTAGAGGGGTTAGAAGTAATATCTTTTGCTTCCTTTATGAGATTATTGGTCTGCTCTCCCATTGCGGATAGGACAATAACTACCTTGTGTCCCTTCTTGTAATCCTCCACACAGCGATTAGCCACATTAAACAGCTTGTCCCTATCAGCTATAGATGAACCCCCAAATTTCTTTACTATTATCATGATTGTTCCTTCTTTCTTATATACTTTCAAATAGCTTTTTTATTATATTATGTCCCTCTTTTATAAGATTGCCACTTAAGGATGCCTGTTTTTCATCGTATTTCCATTCCTTATGCAAATCTTCCCTACTATCATACAGTATATAGGGAACTGCTTCTGAAGTATGGGTTCTTAAAGCAATAGGGGTTGGGTGGTCTGGCATTATAAGTAGTCTGAAATCTTCATCTGACTTGTCCATCTCCTGGACAATCCTTTTTATAACCCTTTGATCAAGATATTCTATGGCTTTGATTTTATTTTCTACATTCCCTTGATGTCCCATCTCATCTGGAGCTTCAACATGAACATAGACAAAATCATATCCCTCATCTATTAGAACCTTAACCGCTGCATCAGCCTTACCCTCATAATTAGTATGAAGGGTCCCATTAGCACCTGGGACTTCAATGACCTTCATCTCTGCACCAACTGCAATCCCTTTCAGTAGGTCTACTGCGGAAATCATGGCACCCTTCTTATTAAACTTTTCTTCAAAGGAGTCAAGGGCAGGCCTAGTTCCAGCTCCCCAAAACCAAAGTGAGTTGGCCTTATTTAATCCCTTGGCCTTTCTT
Organism: uncultured Herbinix sp.; assembly: GCA_964590525.1. Lineage (GTDB taxonomy): Bacteria > Bacillota > Clostridia > Lachnospirales > Lachnospiraceae > Mobilitalea. The sequence goes on from CAZPWO010000007.1 coordinate 14,418, forward strand.
TCTTCATTTATTGGATGATTATTAAGAATATCATAACTCCTTATCATCATTTCTCTTAAGTTTTTATCTTGAGGTAGATATTCGCCAATAGTCTTACCAAGAATATCATGAGGCTGGTCTAAATCAATTACTTGACCCTGATCCCAAATAGTAAGGTGTCTGTAGCTTGTACCTAGGTAAAATTTATACATATCATTGTTCATCTCTTGGGCTATTACTTCCATTAATACTGCTGCATCCTCAGTAGATATCTCACCTGAGCTATGGTCTATAATTTCCTTTTTCTCATAGGCCTCTCTATTATCAGATAAGGTAACCAGATTACACCGCATGGCAATATCCGTATCTTTCATATCTATACCTAAGCTAAGTCCCTCTAATGGAGAACGTCCACTATAATATTTCTTAGGATCATACCCTAAAACCGATAGGTTGGCTGTATCACTTCCTGGCATCATTCCTTCAGGTATTGTGTGTACCAAGCCTATCTCTGACTTTCCTGCCAAAAGATCCATCATAGGTTTTTTTGCAACCATAAGGGGAGTCTTCTTATCTAATTCCAATATTGGCTCATCTGCCATTCCATCACCAAGAACCACAATATATTTCATAACACATCACCTTTCAAATATTATTAGAAGTTTGCCCGAATAGCGTTTTTAACATTAGGAATTTGCTTACACTTTTCTTTGAATTCTTCTTCTGAAATACTAGATGTAATAAATGCAAATTCATCAGAAACATCATCTAATCTTACCTCTTCTATATCTCCAAAAAGTGAATTGATCTGCTTAATAACTTCTTGAGTTTTTTCAACACGAATGAAAAATCTATTTTTGAACTTATTAATATCTGCTAATTTTAACTTTTCCTCATCCCAGATAACCTTAATATTTTTGCCAGGATGTTTTGCTATATCTATCACATCAGCTACAACAGCGCTGGCTGTTGGTAATTTTCCAGCACCACTTCCATAAAACATAACATCACCAACAACATTTCCCTTTATTAAAATAGCATTAAATACATCACTAACACCATACAAAGGATTGTTATCTTTAATCATTGTTGGTGCTACAATTGCATACACATCACCCTTGTGATCCTTCATACTACTGGCAAATAATTTAATTTTAGCAGCTAGGCTATTAGCATATTTAAAGTCAGTTGATGTAATATTCCTTATTCCCTCTGTATAAATGTTTTCAAAATCCACCTGCTTACCATAGGCAAGGGATGTAAGTATTGCAATCTTCCTAGAGGAATCAAATCCATCAACATCTGCTGAAGGATCTCTTTCTGCATATCCTAGATCTTGGGCGTTCTTTAATGCAGTTTCAAACTCTAGCCCTTCTTCACTCATTTTACTAAGTATATAATTAGTAGTACCGTTTAAGATACCTGTAATTCCCTCAATCTTGTCGGCTGTTAAGGATTGATTCATTGGCCTTATAATTGGTATTCCTCCACCAACACTAGCTCCAAATAAAAAATTAATATTTTTATCTTTAGCAATTTTAATAAGTTCCGGGCCATGGTCGGCAACTAATTCCTTATTAGAAGTTACAACTGACTTCCCTCTCATTAAAGACTCTTTAACAAATGAATAAGCTGGTTCGACCCCTCCCATAGCTTCCACAACAACATCTACCTCAGGATCTTCTAATATTATATTAATATCACTTACCATTTTATCCATAATTGGATTCCCTGGAAATTCTCTAATGTCTAAGACATATTTCACATTAATTTTATCATCTAACTTTTCAGCTATAGAGTCACCATTAACCTCTATAACTTCCACAACACCTGAACCTATAATTCCGTATCCTAAAACTGCAATATTAATCATCTCTTTATCTTCCTTTCTTTATAATTCCCGTGCTACAATTTTCACATAATGTATTCCATCCATAGCCTCAACCTCTTCTAATAAAGTGGTCACACTATCTGTTTTAGATAGTAGGTCTATACTTATTGTAAGCATAGCTATCCCATTCACTGGAATACTTTGATGGATTGTTAGGATGTTAGCCTCACTAGTTGCTACATATTTCAAAACCTTGGATAGTAGGCCAGGCCTGTCATCCATCTGAAGCATAAAAGTAATGGATTTTCCCTTTGTATTCTCATAAAAGGGGAAAATATCATCCTTATATTTGTAGAAAGAACTTCTAGAAATATCAACTGCCTCTGTAGCTTCTTGAACAGTTAAAGACTTCTGAGAATCCAGCAATCTTTTAGCTTCAACAACTTTTAGTAGCACCTCAGGAACTGCTTTTCTCTTAATAACAAAGTAATGTTCCTTACTCATAAGATTCCTCCACTTAATATTCTTCTCCCTCGTGTATGCTCGGCATGCACAAATGTCTTTATAGTAAAGAATATTATCATAAGCTTAAGTTAATTGCAAGAGGAATTTACTTAAGTTTTATATTTAAAGAACCTTGGATAAAAAGTCTTTCAATCTAGGATTCTGTGGATTATCAAAAAACTCTTTAGGATTGTTTTGTTCTACAATTTTTCTTTGATCCATAAAAAGTACCCTAGTGGCTACATTCTTAGCAAATTGCATCTCATGGGTAACAACCACCATGGTCATTCCCTCGTCTGCAAGTTGGCTCATTAGTTCCAAAACTTCTCCTACCATCTCGGGATCTAAGGATGACGTCGGTTCATCAAATAGCATTAGGTCAGGATTCATAGCTAAGGCACGTATTATCGCAATTCTTTGTTGCTGTCCCCCTGATAACTGTTTAGGGTAGGCATCAATTTTATCCAATAGACCTATTCTCTTAAGAAGCTTTACAGCATTGTCATCCGCTTCCTCTTCCGTCATAACGCCCAATCTAACTGGTGCAAATGTAATATTCTTCTTGACAGATAAATGAGGAAATAAGTTAAATTGTTGAAAGACCATCCCCATCTTTTGACGAGTTTTATTAATGTTATTGTTTTTGTCGGTAATATCAACATCATTAAATAATATTTTACCCCCAGTAGGCATCTCTAGAAGGTTTAGGCACCTAAGAAATGTTGACTTCCCCGAACCTGAAGGCCCTACAATAACAACCTTCTCTCCCTTTTCAATTCTTTCATTTATTCCTTCTAAGACCAAATTGTCTCCAAATGCTTTTTTAAGATTCTCTACTTTAATCACCCTTTGCCAACCTCCTTTCAAACACATTTAACAATTTAGATAAACCTAAAACTATTAATAGATAAAACATTGCTGCAACTATAAGAGGAGGTAGCACATCCCAAGTTCTCGTTCCAATATATTGGGCCGCCTTGGTTAAATCTGTCACAGCTATAACACCAGCCACACTGGTCTCCTTTATTAATGTTATAAATTCATTAGCTAAAGCAGGCAAAATATTTCTTATGGCCTGTGGTAGGATTATAAAAACCATGGTTTGTACATAATTTAATCCTAGGGAGCGGCCGGCCTCCATCTGCCCTTTATCTATAGCTTCTATTCCTGCTCGAATTATCTCCGCTACATAAGCTCCTGAATTAATTCCAAAACAAACCGCACCTACAACTATTTCACTTGTATTCCTAGATGTGAAAATAAGATTATACATAATTAATAATTGAACCATTAATGGGGTTCCACGGATTGTATTAATGTAAATATTACATATTCTCGATAACCATTTCCACTCCATCTTTGAAGATGTAACCTTTAAAATTGCAACCACTACTCCAATAGCTATACCCAGTAATATTGCAAAAAAGGATATAAGAAGTGTTACCTTTACACCTTCCAAATATGCCAAATATCTCTGGTCTGGTATAATAGCCTTATAAAAGGAATTATAAATATCTAAAATCCAGTCTAGCATTTCTTTCCTCCAATTCTTCCATTCATACTAAACACCTTAGCAAGTTTAACCTCTTATGTAAAATAAAAAGAAAATAGGCTGCTTCAAAAAATTTCTTTTTGAAACAGCCACCATAGCTATAAATTAAATTAATTATCTACTATTTCTGTGTATGATTCTCAATGAATTCTTCGATTTTTCCATCATTTTTTAATTGCTCAATAACTGTATTAATAACATCTAAGAGCTGAGTATTACCTTTCTCAACAGCAATTGCATACTTATCTTCAAATAATATCCCGTCCAATATACCAAGTTGCGGATTTGCAGCAACTAATTCTTCAGCAGGATATTGGTCCATAACAAGGCAATCAATCTTACCATTCTTTAAATCCTCTGCCCCCTGAACGAATTTTGTATAGCGCTTTATTTCTTTTGCTCTAATATTTTCTTCTACATAAAAATCAGCTATATTACCTTGCTGTACACCTATAATCTTGCCATCAAGATCATCTATGTCTGCAACCATGGGATTCTCGATGTTTATTACTACAACTTCTGTGGAATCTACATAATCTGCTGAGAAATCCATTACTTCTTTTCTTTCCTCATCCACAGAAACTCCGGCTGCAACAAAATCAACTTTTCCACTTTGTACTGCTAATAAAGCCCCATCAAAGTCCATGTTCTTAATTACAAGTTCTTTTCCTAAATAATCTGCTATTGCTTGTGATATATCCATATCAATACCAACAACTTCATTCCCTACCATATATTCATAAGGGGCAAATCCTGCCTCTGTTCCAACAATTAAAGTATTGTCTTCATCATTAATCTGCTCTTGGTCAATATTACTTCCTGGCTTCTGACCCTCTTGATCTTCTTTTGTTCCACATCCTACAAGTAGACTTAAAGTCATTATTAACATAACAACTAAGCTAAAAACCTTTTTCATGGTACCCTCCTAAGTTTATGCAGCTAGTATATAATACTTTTTATATGACTGCCTTTATATCTTTTTGTTCTTTATCTGTCAATATTCCATCACCATCCATAATAATGATTAGACGTCCATCAAAATTAACAACTTCCTTAATATAAGAGGTGTCTTCATTACTAATTATAGCTGGTAATTCAAATATTTTATCATCTTCAAATTCAACTATTCTGTCAACTTTATCAACTTCATAGGCAATTAATATATTATTAGATTCCATTACAATTAATCTTGTTTCTTTATTAGGCTCTCTATCTTTTATTTTAAGTTTTCTTCTTAAACTGTAGACTGGTATAGTTTGGCCCCTAAGGTTTATGGTACCTTTTATATTGTCTGGCTTTTCCTCAACTTGCTTATACTTAATATGGTTTTCTATTGTTTGAACATCAGATAGCTGAAAACCATATATCTGACCCCCCAGTTGAAATATCGCCTTTTTTTTATCTTCCATCTAAACCCTCCTTTAGCTTTTTCCCTTTTGTGCATTCCACTTTAAATAAGCATTAATAAATGGATCAATATCACCATCTAGAACAGCATTAATATTCCCAACCTCTTCATTGGTTCTGTGATCCTTAGCCATTGTATAAGGTTGCATAACATAGGACCTAATCTGATTACCCCAACCAATTTCTTTGACTTCCCCTCTAATGTCTGACAATTCTTCTTCAGCCTCTTGCTGCTTGAATAAATATAATTTAGCCTTTAGCATTTGCATAGCCTTGTCCTTATTTCTATGTTGGGAACGTTCATTCTGACATTGTACAATAATATTAGTTGGTATGTGAGTAATTCTTACTGCTGAAGATGTTGTATTAACATGTTGACCTCCCGCTCCACTGGAACGATAGGTGTCAATTTTTAAATCTTCTTCATTTACTTCAATACCAGTATCTTCATCAATATCTGGCATTACATCGCAGGATACGAAAGACGTCTGCCTTTTACCAGCTGCATTAAAAGGGGAAATCCTAACCAGTCGATGTACTCCTTTTTCAGATTTAAGATAACCATAGGCATAATCCCCATTAATCTGAAGAGTTACAGACTTATAACCCGCCTCATCACCATCAAGATAATCCAATAGCTCTACAGTAAAGCCCCTTTGTTCAGCCCACCTTTGATACATACGGCATAGCATGCTGGCCCAATCACAACTTTCAGTTCCACCAGCCCCAGCATGAAGGGTTAAAATCGCATTATATTTGTCATAACTCTCCGACAGTAGGATCCTTAACTTGTATTCTTCATAATTCTTAATAAAGCTTTCTAACATCTCTTCAATCTCAGCAATTAGGGATTCTTCACTTTCCTCATAAGCAATTTCAATTAATGTCTCAACATCTTCATATTCAGCCTTAAGTTCCTCATAATCTTTAAGGGAATTTTTAAGGATGTTCATTTCTTTCATTAATATTTGTGCTTTTTCATTATCATCCCAAAACCCTGCCTCTGCCATAAGGTTTTCTATTTCTTTTATTCTTCCTTGCTTTTTAGCAAGGTCAAAGTGAATCCCCTACCTCGGATAAAGGGATCTCATAAGTATTAAGCGTATATTTATACTGATCTAATTGAACCACATAACCACCTCTTTCAGTTCATTATAACTAATCACTAATAAAAATGCAACCTCTTGCATAATAAATTATGCGTTTCTTCCACAGCAGTGTTTATGTTTTATTCCACTACCACAGGGACAAGGGTCATTGGGCATAACCTTTTTGCTACTTCTTTTTACAGGAACATTGGCTGCTGATTCGTCTCGATTGGTACCAGTAACCTTAGCAACTTCTTCTCTTTCTACTTTTTGTTCAACTCTTACGTGCATTAATGTTTTAACCGTTTCCTCTTGAATTGCAGCTGTCATTTCATCGAACATCTGAAATCCTTGGAATTTGTATTCCACAACTGGTTGACGCTGTCCATAAGCTTGAAGTCCAATCCCCTGGCGAAGCTGATCCATATCATCAATATGTGCCATCCACTTACGATCAATTACCTTAAGTAGTATTACCCGTTCAACTTCTCTAAAGTGTTCTTTTTCAGGAAATTCCGCTTCTTTTTCTTCATATAGTTTCACAGCATCTTCCTTAAGTTTTTGCATTAATCCTTTTCTACCAATCTTTTTTAGTTCTTCTCTATCAAATTTCAAATTATCTAAAGGAATAATCGAAGTTAAATCTATTATTAATTGTTCAAGCTCCCACTCTTCAAAAGGAACCTCGTCACTTGTATAAGTATTTACAACGTTATCCACTGTGTCTGTAATCATCTTGTAAATAGAATCCCTCATACTTTCACCATTAAGAACTCTTTTACGTTCAGCATATATTATTTCTCTTTGTTCATTATTTACTTGGTCATATTCCAGAAGATTTTTTCTTATTCCATAGTTGTTGCTTTCAATTCTCTTCTGAGCCTTTTCAATAGCATTAGAGAGCATCTTGTGTTCAATTTCCTGACCCTCTTGTATACCTAAGGAATTAAACATACTCATAAGACGATCCGAACCAAACAGACGCATAATATCGTCTTCTAATGAAATAAAGAAGCGTGATGCTCCTGGATCTCCTTGTCTACCTGCACGGCCACGAAGCTGATTATCAATTCTTCTAGATTCATGCCTTTCAGTACCTATAATTTTTAGGCCACCTAATTCAACTACACCTTCCCCTAGTTTAATATCTGTACCACGGCCAGCCATATTTGTAGCAATTGTTACTGCACCTTTCAGACCTGCGTCAGCAACAATCTCAGCTTCCATCTCGTGAAATTTTGCATTTAATACTTTGTGGGGAATACGTTTCTTTTTCAACATACTACTTATCTCTTCAGATGAATCAATAGTAATTGTACCTACTAATACTGGTTGACCCTTCTCATAACATGCAATTATCTCATTAACAATTGCATTACCCTTTTCTTTTTCGGATTTATAAACAGAATCATCTTTGTCAATTCTTATAACAGGTACGTTTGTGGGGATTTCCACAACATCCATACCATATATCTCCCTAAACTCCTGCTCCTCTGTTAATGCCGTACCTGTCATACCACTTCTTTTTTCATATTTATTAAAGAAACTCTGGAAAGTAATTGTAGCAAGGGTTTTGCTTTCCCTTTTAACCTTTACACTTTCTTTAGCTTCTATAGCTTGGTGAAGACCATCACTATATCGTCTACCTGGCATTATACGGCCAGTAAATTCATCTACAATAAGCACTTCATCATCTTTAACTACATAGTCTTTATCCCTATGCATAAGATTATGGGCCCTTAAGGCAAGAATAATGTTATGCTGAATTTCAATATTTTCAGGGTCAGCCAAGTTTTCAATTTTAAAGAACTGCTCTACCCTTGTAAGTCCTTCATCAGTTAAGTGAACATTTTTCTCCTTTTCATTAACTATAAAGTCTCCTTCTTCAGTAATCTCTTCCTTCATAATTGCAGCCATCTTGGTCATTTCAGCGCTTTGGGTTCCTTTAGTCATTTGCCTAGCCAGGATATCACATACACGATAAAGTTCAGTTGATTTTCCACTAGAACCAGATATAATAAGTGGAGTCCTTGCTTCATCAACTAATACAGAGTCCACCTCATCAATGATTGCAAAATTAAGCTCTCTTTGAACTAGTTGTTCCTTATAAATAACCATATTATCTTTAAGGTAATCAAATCCCAATTCATTATTAGTCGCGTATGTTATATCGCACTCATAAGCTTCTCTTCGTTCGTCTTTGCTCATGCCACCTAAAACCACACCAACCGTAAGTCCTAAAAATTCATGGATTTGTCCCATCCACTCCGAGTCACGTTTTGCTAGATAGTCATTAACAGTAACAACATGGACACCTTTTTCTTCTAGAGCATTAAGATAGACAGGTAATGTTGATGTTAAAGTTTTTCCCTCACCAGTACGCATCTCTGCTATTCTTCCCTGGTGTAATATAATACCACCAATCAATTGGACTCGGAAATGCCTCTGCCCAATTGTTCTTTTTGCAGCTTCTCTTACTATTGCAAAGGCTTCTACTAATATATCATCTAGGGTTTCTCCATCTTTTAATCTTTTCTTAAAGTCATTTGTCTTCTTTTTTACTTCTTCATCAGTTAATTTTTCATATTCAGTTTCTAATGCTTCTATTTTGTCAACTATAGGTGTTATCCGTCTGATTTCTCTCTGACTATGTGTTCCAAATATCTTTTCAATTATTCCCATTTTTTCACTCCTGTGTATTAACTAATTTAATTTTAACCATTTACTAAGTATTGTAACATTTACACAAGCCATATTCAACTGAATTTTATTTAAACAAAAAAGGCTGTCCCAAGATATATCCATAGGGCTTTTTGGGACAGCCTGATTAAAAAAACAACTTTTAAATTATTACTAATACTAATACTCTGGCTCTATTAATCCATAGGTATTACCTTTTCTTTTATATACAACATTCACTTCATCGGTTTCTCCATTACGGAAGACATAAAAACTGTGTCCTAACAACTCCATCTGAACACAAGCCTCTTCTGGATCCATCGGCTTAATTGCAAACCTTTTGGTTTTTTCTATCCTAACTTCATCATCACCATAATATTCTTTTTCTAAAAATTCTTTTCTAAAACTCTTAGATGCATGTTTATGTTTTGCTATCTTGTTTTTATATTTCCTTAATTGACGTTCAATAACCTCTTCTACTAAGTCAATAGATACATACATGTCATTACTTACTTGTTCGGCTCTAATTATGCTTCCCTTTACAGGTATGGTGACCTCGATCTTATGCCTATCCTTTTCAACACTCATAGTGACATGGATATCATTGTCAGGAGTGAAATATCTTTCCAACTTTCCAAGTTTGCTATATATAGCATCCTTCAAACTTTCTGATACATTAATATTTCTACCGCTAATAATAAAACGCATCACACCAACTCCTTTTTTGTTTATGTATTCTTAGTATCCCTAGTCTGCCTGAACTATATTATGCTATAATCCACAGTTTTATTATATCATGATTAAAAAACTATGACAAGCTTTAGCATTGACTAATCATAAGTTGTCTTGGATTGTTTTGTCGTTTTAACATAAGTACCAAAACGGATTTTCGTCCTTGACAAGCTTTTTCACCAACGACAGTAGTAGTTGATAACTGTTGATGATGTTGATAACTTCGTGTATAACTTAATAATTGGCTCAAAACCAGCTTATTTTCCGTTGATAACTTTGTGATTACTATATGATAATCAAACTCATTTTGCATTATATGGATACAATCTTTTTTTCATTGTGCAATTTATACAGATTTTCTTTTGTCAATAGTCCTTTTGACTTTTTTAAAATTGTAAATTGTCAATTTATTCATTATATTTTATTAAGAAAAAAGGCTGTTTGTAATATATTACCTCCCATTAGTAATATATCAAACAACCTTAACTATCATGCCTTATTTATGCTTTATCTCCCCCTTACATAAATCAAGAAAAAGCACAATCTAGTATTTATACAAAAACTAGATTGTGCTCTATATTAATTCACTACTCTTCTAACTCTATAAACATTTCGATAATTGTAATTAGATATTATAATCCCTTGCCTGGAGTTTGCAGCATGAACAATCTTATCATTTCCTATATACATAGCTACATGATTCACTGTACCGCTATTATTAGTATAAAATATTAGATCTCCTGGCCTTCTCTGTGAAGTTTCTACACGAACACCAGCATTAGCAGCTTGATCTCTTGATGTTCTCGGCAAGTTATATCCATGCTGTTTATATATTGTATATACAAAGCCCGAACAATCAGCGCCCCTTGTTAAGCTCGTCCCACCCCAAACATAAGGGTTTCCTACAAATTTTTGAGCATATGTAGATATCTCACCACCGGTACCTGAACCCCCAGCAGTAGATGGAGCTGTATAAGTTTTTTCTTCTTTTTTATTCTCTGCTTCTCTACGAGCTTTTTCTTCTTTTTCAGCAGCTTTTCTCGCTGCTTCTTTTCTTTCAGCTTCTTCTTGAGCAAGCTTAAGTAATCTATCTTGCTCTGCTTTTTCTGCCGCTTCTTGTTCCTTACGAATTCTTTCTTCTTCCTCTATTGAAATTGCATATTTAAACTCAATTCTTACATCTACATAATCCTTATGAACAAATCCTGTGAAATCTTCTCCTTCATTTCCAGAACCCAGTAGTATCTCTACCCACTCATCATATTCTTTAATAACAACAAAAGTTTCACCTCTAGGAATTAACTCAAGAGTTGTGGCCTCTGTACTTTGCCCTTCCCTTACTCTTAAAGTATCCGTTCCAATTACTGTTGCATATCTTGTAGCATACTCATCAAACATCTCTTCAGCATCCCTGCCTGTTGCCAGATATTCAAGAGCTATGTAGCCTTCAACATCACCAGACTCTATCTTAACCCAGCCATCATCCAACCATTCAAGAATGTTTGTGGCACAACCCCGATAAAGTTTACCTACAACCTCACTTTCGGTTGATGGCTCTTTTCGTATATTAACATAATTATTCGCCTTAGATACACCTAAGTTTATATATGGAGATATTATATCTGACTCTAATATCTCAACAAGGGTTTTTTTATTTTCCTCTTGACCCTGATTATCTGATTTTTCATAATATTCATCTAACTTTTCTGCTATTCCTGCTACACCCTGATCATATATGATTTTGCTTTCTCCACGGGCTATAGTAAAAGGAATAGAAGCAAATGCTGTAACTGCAACTATAAAAACTGGTATTTTGTATTTATGTAAGCCTTTATTATTTGCTTTCAACTGTCTCCTCCTAAGTACTCAATAAATGTTACAAGCTTCTTCAGTGAGATGTTACAAAAGTGTTACATCTCATGAAGTGATTATAACAAAAGGATTGGCAACTGTCAACAAAAAACAAGGCCTTTTTAACGATTTTTTATGTTTTACTGTCAAAACTATGTTGTATCTCAAGATTTATGGCATAAATAATTAAATATTAATTAAATACTTTTCTACACCTGTAATTGCATTGGCTCCATCCGCGGTTGCTGTAACGATTTGTCTTAACTCTTTTGTCCTTATGTCACCTGCTGCAAATACTCCAGCTACATTTGTATGGCAACTTTCATCTGCAATAATATAGCCATTATTATCTACGTCGATTATACTCTTGTATGGTTCAGATTCGGGAATATATCCAACTGAAACAAAGACACTATCTACATCAAGATTTGTAACTTGTCCTGTTTTCACATTCTTAATATCTACTGAATCTACAGACCCTTGTCCGTTTATTTGTTCTACAACAGTATCCCAGAGAACAGTTACATTATCCAAATTCAATAATTTATTACTTGATACCTTATTTGCCCTTAACTCATCTCTCCTATGAATCACATATACTTTTTTTGAGATTCTTGAAAGAAAAATAGCCTCTTCTACAGAAGTATCTCCACCACCAACAACTGCATTGACCTTTTCTTTAAAGAAGGCCCCATCACATGTGGCACAATAGGATACACCAGCTCCAGCTAGGCTACTTTCACCTTCAACATCAAGCTTTCTGGGTCTTCCTCCTCCTGCAATAACAACTGCCTTTGAACGATACTCACTTCCATCTTCTAAAATTAAAAGCTTAATGTCTCCCTCTAGTTTAAGCTCTTTAACCTCACCGCTTATAAACTCTGTACCTAACTTCTCACAGTGGTCTCTAAATTTACTACTTAAGTCAAAACCACTTATTCCCGGGGTACCAGGATAATTATCCACTTCATCAGTATTGATGACCTGGCCTCCAGTAAACCCTGTCTTCTCTATAACAATAACATTCAACTCAGCTCTTTTTGCATATATAGCCGCTGATACACCTGCTGGTCCTGACCCTATTACTATAACATCATAAATCATACTAACTCCTCCTAACCTTAAACAAATAGTCTCATGGATTATTACATTATATTATATTTTAATATATTTCTCAGTAACATTATTACAAACAAGATTATATATATTCATCTAAGCATTGCTTGTATAGCTTAATTATATCAAGACCTATGGATTTATACCAGTATATATGCTATTAAACACAAATAAAACTTGATTCTTATATTTCATTGGTTTATATTTAATAGGTAATATTATATTTATTGTTTTAATTTATAGTAGAAAGGTGTATGTAAATGTATTCAATGAAGTCCAGAGTTAGATATAGTGAACTTAATCATAACATTAACTTTCTAGATGCCTATGGAATTATTAATTACTTTCAAGACTGTAGTACATTCCAATCAGAAGACATGAATGTAGGATTTGAAACCTTACAAGAACATAAACGAGCTTGGATTTTAAATAGTTGGCAGCTAGATATTCTTTCTGATATTACCCTAGGAGACCACATTACAGTATCAACTTGGGCACATGATTTTAAGGGCTTCTTCGGCTATAGGAATTTTTTGATGGTAGATGACAATGATAAAACTCTAGCTGTAGCTAATTCTATATGGTTATTTATGAACATAGAGACTGGCAGGCCTGTTAGAGTTCCCAAAGGCGAGCTAGGATATAATATAAGGGAACCTTATCCAATGGAGTACTTAGATCGCAAAATCAAATTACCAGAAGTTCTAAAAGACCATTCCCCTTTTCCTGTTATTAGTTCAAACCTTGACACATATAAGCATGTAAACAATGGCCAATATATAAAGATGGCTCAAGAGTTTCTACCAGATAACTTTATAACAAGGAAGATGAGAGTAGAATATCGCAAAGAGGCCAGGCTTGGAGATATAATCTTACCAAGAGTCTTTAATGAAGGAGATTCGTTTATAATTGACCTTGCAAATTTAGACCGCGAGTCTTATGCTATAGTTGAATTCAAAGGAAGTTTTGAGAAAATGTAAATAAAGGCGTATGTTACTAGAATTTCGTAGACAGGAGAGATTATAAAATGAAATTAGGTGTTTATCAAACATTAGAAGTTGCAAATAAAACTGATTTTGGTGTTTATCTTCAAAAGATTGATAGTGATACAGAGGATAAAGTCTTACTACCCAGAAAAGAGGTTCCAGAGGGATGTGAAAGCGGTGACTTAATCGAAGTTTTTATATATAAGGATTCTGAAGACCGCATTATTGCTACAAAAGCTAAAGTTCCTCTTAGTTTAGAGGAATTAGCCCTTTTAAAGGTTACGGATGTTAATGAGATAGGCGCTTTCCTTGACTGGGGGCTTTTAAAGGATTTGTTTCTTCCTTTTAAAGAGCAAACATTTAAAGTTGAGCTTGGAGATGAGGTCCTTGTTACACTATATATTGATAAAAGTGATCGACTATGTGCCAGCATGAAGGTATATGACTACCTGGCAACGGATTCCCATTATGTAAAAGATGATGTAGTTACGGGCTATGTATATGAAAACATTGACAACTTTGGACTCTTTGTTGCTGTTGATTATAAATATTCTGCCATGATTCCTAAAAATGAATTGTTTCAGCCAATTAAAGTTGGAGAGCTAGTAAGTGCAAGGGTGACTCAAGTTAAAGAAGACGGTAAACTGTCCCTAAGCCTTCGTAAAAAAGCACATATGCAAATGGATGTTGATGCTGATATGATTCTGGAAAAGCTAAAAGATGCCGGAGGCTTTCTTCCTTACCATGATTACTCTGATGCTAATGAGATAAAAAACTTCTTCCACATTAGCAAAAATGCATTTAAAAGGGCTATAGGAAGATTATATAAAGCAGGTACTATAACAATTTCCCAAGATGGGATACGCTTGTTATAAAACCTGCCTTAAACAATAAACACAGTTAATTATCTAGAAAACGCATTCTGGGATTCTCACGGGAATCCCTATTTTTAATAGATTCATTTTGCTTTTTAGGATATAAGCTCTTAAAGCCTTGTGCTAGCTCAGCCTTACAACCTTTACAATAACGCCCAGTCCTTATGGTTGTACCACAACTTTCGCAATCCAACCCAATCATAGAGTCTTCAGCAAATGCTAGTCTTTCCTCCCTTACCCATTGCCTTATCTGGCTAACGGACACTTCACATACATCTGACACTTCTTGTACTCCAACCCTTGGGTGTTCATATATATATTCCTTTACTTCATTAAACTTAACATCTAAATCCTTAAAACATGAAGGGCATAAGGGTGGCCCACTAAGATAATTGAAAATTCTTCCACAACTTTTGCAATTTTTTACTTCCACACCATTCCTCCTTTATAATAAAAGCTATATCTATATTTAAAAACCCTTACCTATGCAAAGAGTAAGAAAGTACACTTGCTTAATTCCGCTTTTTTTAAGGATATTTGTACATGCCTCTATTGTACTTCCTGTAGTATATATATCGTCAATTAATAATACTTTATCAACCTTACTAGGCATCTTGTCATAAACCTTTTGATTAACTTCAAAAGCCTTTTGTAAATTACGGAGCCTTTCCTTGTTGCTTAATTGTTTTTGTGGCAGGGTTTTTTTATTACGTCTTAGTAATTCAGGTATCACCATTATCCCCATTGCCTCTCCTATATTAATAGCTAATATTTCCGCCTGATTATATCCTCTTTCCCTATGTTTAGTCCAATGTATGGGAACTGCCACTATAATATCTGGATCAATATGTCTAATCTTATTTCCCAAATGACGGACTATCTCATCAGTATAAAAATCAGCATATTCCTTCTTATGATGATATTTAAAGGCTATAATCGACTTTTGTATGTCCTTCTCATAAATCCATAAGGAATAACCATAGTTAAAGCTAAACTCTTTGTGTTCACAATCTGAGCAGTATTCTTTCTCCTCCTGCTCTATTGGTTTGCTGCATTTTTTACAACGGGGCTCACTTATAAGAGTAAGCTTGTCTTTACATGACTCACATATCTTATTCCCCTTTGGAATAACAATCTCTTCACACATAGGACAGCTAGGTGGATAAATAAGTTCAATCAATTTTTCTATTACTCTTCTCACGCTTCTTAATTCCTTTATGAAAATAATTTTTCTGGATATACCCCTTTATCAACTAAAGCCCTTATAGAATTCACTACATCTTCTTTGTCCTCTTGATAGGTCACTCCAAACCAACGATCCCTAGACTTTAGAACATCCACTTCTATCTTCTTATCCAAAACCAAGTTTCCTACCAACTCTGGCAGTAGATATTCTGCCTTTGTATCTTTTGGATTAATCCCTGATAAGAACTTTACAAAGCCTTCCTCTAATTCATGAAAAATCCCCGGTTTAAAACCCCACATATTCATTGACACCACACTAGATAAGTCAGTTTTTATGTCTTTCCCTGCTTCGTTAGTACCCCTTGCATAATCACCTTCTCTAACAATTCCAGAGGTCTCATCTATCTCTTTAAGCATTCCATTATTATCGACTTTGCAAATTCCCCTTGTAACAGCACCATTCTCACTTAGGGTATTTCCAAGAATAAAACCTGCCATGCAATACTGATTATCCTTAAAGGTCTTATCAGTAAGAAAGTCATTGATAAGTTTAAATGCTTCTTTCCCATAATAATCATCGGCATTAATAACTGCAAACGGTTCCTTAACAATATCTTTACAACATAATACAGCTTGCCCAGTACCCCAAGGTTTAGTCCGACCTTCTCCTAGGGTAAAACCGTCAGGAATGGCATCAAGTTCTTGAAAGACATATTGTACTTTAACTTGTTTTTCAACCCTATTACCAATAACCTCTCTAAAGTCTTTTTCTAAATCTTTACGAATAATAAATACCACCTTGTTAAATCCTGCTTGCAAGGCGTCATATATTGAATAATCCATAATAATCTCACCACTTGGCCCTACCGCCTCAAGTTGTTTGATTCCACCATATCTACTGCCCATTCCCGCAGCCATAATTACCAATGTTGTATCCACCATAATTTCCTCCTCTTTGTATATTAATTTAATTATAACTTGTTTTCCAAAATATTGCACCATGTAAATTTTTATTTCATCTAGCCAATTCAATAATTCGATTGCATAGTCCACTATATCTACTTTGCTCACTTTTATTATCAACCATATGCTGTATCATTGTGTCACTTCCAATTATCATTACACATTTCTTTGCCCTAGTAACTGCAGTATATAATATATTACGATTAAATAAAAGTCTGGGTCCGTCTAAAATTGGCAAAATAACTGCTGGATATTCACTTCCCTGGGATTTATGAATAGTAATTGCATATGCAAGCTCCAATTCATCAAGTTGACCAAAACCATATTCCACAAGCCTATTATCATCAAATTCTACAAGTAATCCTTCTGAAAATAAATTTATCTCCTTTATAACACCTGTATCACCATTAAAGATCCCTGTACCTGACTGACTTGTTACTCCATGCTCACTTCTGACCTCCCAGCTAATCTGGTAGTTATTCTTTATCTGCATCACCTTATCCCCTTCTCGATAAATGGTATTGTGATATTCCTTCTCGTTTTTTTCTCTACTTGGTGGATTAAGTGCCTTTTGAAGAACTTGATTAAGCCTGTCAACTCCCAACTCACCCTTTCTCATGGGAGTTAAAACTTGTATATCAAAAGAGTCAGCCTTAACATAACCAGGCAGTTTGTCCTTGATTAGATATACAATAGACTCCCCTATTACTCCAGTATTCCTTCTATTTAAAAAGAAGAAATCCTTGCTTTTATTGTCCAAGCTTATTGATTTCCCGTCATTGATTCTATGGGCATTAACTATAATATCGCTATCTGCAGCCTGTCTAAATATCTTACTTAACTTTACAAGCTTAAATACACTTGAACGAATAATATCTTTAAGCACGTTACCTGGACCAACACTAGGAAGCTGATTAACATCTCCAACTAAAATTAACCTTGTTCCAACAGGTACGGCCTTTAACAAAGCATGCATTAAAGAAATATCTACCATAGACATCTCATCTATTATTATAACATCGGTTTCTAAGGGGTTTTCTTCATTACGTTCAAATGAATATCTTTCATTATGGTTATCTGAAAGCCTGCTAAGTTCAAGCATTCTGTGTATAGTTTGTGCTTCATACCCAGTTGTTTCGGTCATTCTTTTTGCTGCCCTACCAGTAGGGGCTGCCAATAATATATCCAATCCCTCTGTTTCAAAAAATTTTATAATTGCATTAATGGTGGTTGTCTTACCTGTTCCTGGCCCCCCCGTAATGACTAGTAGACCATTAGTAGCTGCCTCTATCACAGCTTCTTTTTGTTGTTGGTCTAAGCTAATGGAAAAATCTTCTTCAATACCAGTAATTAATCGACTTATATTATCCACAGGATAGTCATACTGGATATTTAAATCACAAAGCATTCTAGCAATGTTTAATTCCATAAAATAAAACGTAGCTGAATAAACTGGACATTCCTCTTCCTCATCTTGAACAACAATTTTATTTTCAAAATTAAGCGCAATTATCTGCCTATCTATTTTCTCCTCATCAGTCAATAGAATATTTTTAGTTCTTTGAATCAACATCTTCATAGGCAGATACACATGTCCTTCATTAGCTGCCTGGGATAAGGCATATAATATACCTGCCTTAATTCTATATTCCGAATCACTTAATATACCAATTCTTTTTGCAATATCATCTGCTGTTTTAAAGCCTACACCATGAATGTCTTCTGCAATGCAATAGGGGTTCTCTCTAATAGTTTCATACATCTTTTGCCCATATTCTTTATATATCTTAACTGCAAGGTTTCCACTAATATGATACTTTTGCAAAAACATCATAGCATTACGCATATCTCTTTTGTCTTCAAACTGCTGGTAGATCTCCCCTGCCATTCTATCGCTGATTCCTTTTACTTCGGATAGCCTGTTTGCCTCTTCAACAATTACTCGAAATGTATCTTTGCCAAACTTCTTTACAATCCTAGCTGATAGGGTCTGACCTATGCCTTTTATGGCACCAGAACCTAGATAACGCTCCATGGAAAACTCATCTTCTGGTTCTTTTATAATATAGCTTTCCATAAGAAACTGTTCTCCATAAACAGAATGCTTAGTAAAACTACCTCTTGCCTCAATAAACTCACCCTCTCCTATTACAGAAAAGTTGCCAACGCAGGTCAATTCTTCCTCATCTACATCCATAGATAAAACCGTGTATCCATTATCTTCATTTCTAAATACAATTCTATCTACATATCCCTCAATAACCTCTGACATATCTATCACCTCACAATATTGCATATAATGACAAAAATAGTCATTGCTATAATGTAAACTCATAGCAATGACTATTTCTATGTAATCCAAATCAGTCTTTTTTATCCGTTTTTCTTCATTGCCTCATATAACATCTGTGCCAAGCCTATACTTTCCTGTTCAGTAACAAGTTGTGCATATTCTTTATAAAGCAATCCCTCAAACTGCTCAAGATAAGGATTTTTATCATCATCATTAGATACGGCATTCTTCATTTTCATAAATGTCTGTTCAAGCATATATGCTTCAAAACTTTTACACGCTTCTTTTAACTCCTCATCACTGGCATCTTCAATATTAATTTTTTCTTGAATCTGATCAATCTTAACTTTATCAACTGCATAGTTAGACGATTGTAAATTAAAGCCTGTAGAAATATCCATTAGCAACTCCTTTCATTGAACATAGAGTAAAGGTAAGCATTCCTACCTTAAGTTGTTAGCTTGCTGCATCATTTCATCGGTTGCAGTTATAACTTTAGAATTCATCTCATATGCCCTCTGAGCTACAATTAAGTCAACCATCTCATCTATGGCTTGAACATTCGATGCCTCAAGATAGCCTTGGTGTAATTTGCTTTTTCCTAGAGTTGGATCATCCGACTCTAATCTAGGCATTCCTGAAGCTCCTGTTTCCTTAAGCATTGTATTTCCAACTTTAAGGAGGCCACCTGGATTATTAAATTGAACAATAGCTATTTCCATACCAATAGACCTAGCTACTCCATCTTTATCTGGATATAAAATCTCCCCATAATCATTCACTGTAATCTTGGAAGCATTAAAACTTGTTCCTTCTTCAGGTTCATCAATCTCAAATGGTATATACTCTTCTCTAATAACAATTGGCATACCATTAGTAGCTAAAAGTGGATTCCCACTGCTATCTGTTAATGTAAATCCCTCTACACCATTAGCCAACCTAAAAGATCCATTTCTAGTATATCCAATTTCTCCGCTACTAGTAAGTAGACTAAAAAACCCCTTACCCTCTATTGCAAAGTCAAAATCATTCCCAGTAGGATTCACACTACCCTGGGTAAATTGCGTCGTAACTGCACTGTTTTTTACACCTAATCCAACTTGAGCCCCTACTGGCTTTGGCTCACCATTAGCATTATAGGTCTCTTCTTGAATTGTCTGATACAACAAGCTTTTAAATTCAGCTTTCTCCTTTTTATAACCTGTTGTATTAATATTAGCCAAGTTATTGGATATAGTATCTACATTTTTCTGTTGA